>CANQBS010000012.1 GCA_947589075.1 uncultured Acetatifactor sp. | reverse complement strand
CCCTTCGGCTGCCTGCCCAACCATGTGGTAGGAAAAGGCGTCATCAAGGCCCTGCGCAAGCATTATCCGGAGTCCAATATCGTCGCCATCGACTATGACCCCGGCGCCAGCGAGGTGAACCAGCTCAACCGGATCAAGCTGATGCTGTCTACCGCGCAGAAGAACTTAAGGAAGCAGGAAAAGGGGGAAATGGCTTCTTAGACGGCGGGATGCCGGCTTTGGAACGAGGGAAGGCAGTAGATCCTGAATGTGGACTTTGGGACGGAGAAAGGCAATATAGACAAATCGGGCTCCGATGCGGTGGCAAGTCGCCCTTATTTTGTCTATATTGCCTTCCTCCTGTTTTCTGAAATTATTCAGTTATTCTGACTGTGCTCTTCTATCCTCCCAGTTCTGCAGCCCTCTTTTCACAGCATGATACACTGCTCTTCCGACAGAAAAAACTGCAAACATGGCAAGGAAGCCGACTACGCCGAACATGATATCCGCGAATTCCATGTTTCCGCTGTCGGTGACTTTCTGGCCGATCTCAATGGCGAAGGTGATCACGATGATCAGGGTAAAGACGTAGATCCAGCTGATGACCATTATGTGATGATTTCCGGCAAGCCACTTAAAGAGGGGGTATACCACGAAGATCATCGCCATGCCGAGGGCGCCGATCACCAGAAAATGGAGCTCCTTGTCGCTGAAATCGTATTCAAACGCATCGTTCAGGCCCAAAAGCCTGTTATGTATCCTGGCGATTACTTCCACAATAAAATATAGAAATTCTTTCATTTTAATCCCCATTCAGTTTTCTCTTAAATCAGTTGCATTTAGATGACGGTCTCTCCGCCTCCCCGCTGTCAATCCTCCAACCGATCCGGGCAGGCTCCTTCCAGCTGCAAAAGCCAAAGCTTTTTCTCCAGTCCTCCGGCATAGCCGGTCAGGCTTCCGTCCGCTCCCACCACCCGGTGGCAAGGAATGATGATGGAAATGGGGTTATGACCCACAGCGCCTCCTACCGCCTGAGGGGACATGGAGTCTCTTCCCATTTGGAAAGCGGCCGTCCGGGCAAGCTCTCCATAAGTCGTTGTCTTTCCATAAGGGATCTGGCATAACAGTCCCCAGATCAGCTGTTGAAACGGGGTTCCTCCGGGATTTAAGGGAAGCTGTGCCGGCAGGGGCTTTTCTCCAGAAAAATAGCGGTCCAGCCACCGTCCCGTCTGATCCCAGATCTTAAGGCCATCCTTTCGAACAGGCTCTTTCTTTAGGGACGCCTGTTCATATTTCTGCCCTTCTATCCATAATCCCACAAGAGCTTCGGCGTCGGAAGCCAGGATCAGTCTCCCCACAGGGGAATCGTAATTTGTAATAAAAATCTTATCATGTTTTTTCATCATATATGCAAATCCAGCTTAATTATCAATAAAGTATTGTATCTTTTCCGCATTGGTAAGAGTTCTTCCGTCCAGCACATCCTTCGCTTTTTCCACCAGCTGATCGAGCGTAAACATGGGATAAATCTTAAAAGCGCTGATGGAAACCAGGATAGAGGTCTTTCCATAACCGGAATCGTTATAATAGCTTAACACCTCCGAACCCGACGGGCTGATGGCCGCATAATCCAGAGTCAGCTCCAGTGCGATCCTGCCGTCCTGGCTGTACCCGTACAGCCAGGTGTCCATACCGCTTTCCATCCGGAAAAAACCATCCTTACAGGTAAGATTCTTCACACTGTCAATATCGTTGGGATCCTCCATGACCACGGCCCGGGTATTCAGGTCCCAGGTGGTCAGATGACCGGAGTCTCCATACACCAGAAAGATATGGTCGTTCAAAAACAACCCCCGTCCTTCTGACCGACAGCTGACCAGAACCTCCTGTTCTATGGAAAGCTCCTTAAGACCAAGGATCAAAAAGCCCCCGTTGGCGCATACGGCCAGTTTGTTTCCATCCGGTGAAAAGGACAGGCTGCCGCTGCTGATCCGGGCGCTGCCCTCCAGCGCCTGCAGTTCGGGGGAAAGCTCCACCCACGTCCACTGTTCAAGATCCAGCAGCTGCAGCTGCCTTTTCCCTTCGGCGCTGGTTAAAACTGCCAGATAACGGCTTTCGGGACTGTAGGATAAGGTTTCAAAAAAGCCTTCTATTTCAGTCGTCTTCTCGGTTTTATGAGATGGATCGATCATACGCAGGACGGAACCTGTCCGTAAAAGAATCTGATCCCTGTAAAACCCGCAAAGACTGCTGACAGTTGTCCCGCCCAGAGGATATTCAAAGACTTTTTTATCATTTTCCAGATCCCATCCGCACAAAACCTGGGATCTGTCTTCACCCCTGTTGAGATAATAGCAGACATCCTCCCCGTCTTCCCGGTGCAGAACATGGAAATCTGTTTTTTCGCCGACTGCATCTGTAGACGCGAAAAAGGTATCGGACAAAGGAAGATAAAACAGAAGCTGCTGGGAATCATATTGATCTTTCGGATACTTTCTCACGATCCGATATTCCCATTCCTCACCCCAGTCGTATTCTGCCTGCAGGGTACTGTCTTCAAAACTCACCTTCCCGATCCCGGAATCCTCGATGCCGTTACTCATGATCACAATACTCCGGGAGTCCTCCAGAGCCAGCAGGAATTCCCCCATGACCTGGTTGAAACCTGCGTTTAAAAGTTTTCCGGACACGCTGCCCATGGGGCTGATAGAACTGCTGACCGGCAGATACAGCATAAGCCGTCCGTCCCGAAGGGCAAGAAAGATCTCACCCGCATTATACGTGCAGATGCTCATGATATCCGCTGAAAAATCCACTGTCCGCAGAATACTTCCATCCTGAGGCTCTATCAGAAGCAGACGTCCGGCGAACTGGGCCACAAGCAGTTCCTCCGCTGTGCCGTCGTCCAAGGTCCGCTGCCAGTTCTGCATCATGCAGGAGGGAAGAACCTCCTCCCCCACCTCCCGTTCTACCATAAGATTTCCCGAATCGGACCAGACAAGGCTTCCGGTATCAAAGCTGTACCCTTCCACCGTATAGTGAAAAGCATTGTTGATATAATCCGCATAACCCATGTCTGCAGAAAAGGCAAAAAGCAGGTCGTCGGATCCAAAACAAAGGGCGGCGACGTCTCCTTTTTCCACAGAGATCATGCGGCAGGAACCCTCTTTCAGATCCGCCAGCATAAGCCGCGCAATGACTGGCTCTTCGGCGCCGTCTTTCTGAAAAGCGTTGTCTGCAAACCCCACCGCCGCCCGGCTTCCGTCCGGAGACAGCGCAATGCGGCAGGTGGAAGGATACAGCCCGCGTTCCGGCATCGGGGACCATACGAAAGACAGGATCCTGCCGGTAGCTTCATCGAACTGATAAAGACCGAAAGCATCGCTGCCCCAGAGAACTGCCGCAAGGGTCTGATGTCTATGGTCCACCAGGCTTTCGGCGCCCCGGAAGCTCTCCTGGGGCATCCCCGCCCTCTCGTAGGCTGTATTCCAGAGGGCTGTGCCGGTCTGCAGATCCCAGCACACCGCACAGTTTTTAAAATACAGGATCAGCCGATCCTCAGACAGGAAATCTGCGCTTAAGAATTCCGTCTCCCCGGCATCCGGCAGCACATCCCCGGGAGTAAGCGCGCAAAGACGGATATCCTTTTCCAGGTCAAAGATATAAATCTGTCCCGCAGAATCCCCGGTCATATAACGGGTTCCTCCGGGGCTGATCCAATGATCCTCCGGATTGCCCCCTCCTCCATCCGTTTTCAGCATACATTTTGCCAGAAATTCATTTTCCTGGGCGATATGATAAGGGTACACCGCGTTGTTTAAAGCGTAGATCGCCTCCGTCACCAGGGGGCGGGAGGTATCCGATTCACTGGCAGGAAGAGCCGACAGAGCAACTTGGATCGCCCCCATCCGGTCCCCCTGAGCCAGCAGACTCACGGATTTTTCAGCCAGATACCGGGACTGGCTGATCAGGGTATTCTCATATTCCTCCTCCAGCTGCTTGGCCTGTCTGGAGATCATATCCGCCTGCCTGGAGATCACAAAAGCCCGGTTGACGGCAAAGGCGGCTATGGCCGAAACCAGCACCAGGGCAGCGGAAAATGCAGCCGTCATCTGCCGGATGCGGTGATGGCGCTGGCGCTGGCGCAGCTCGTCATAGCCGCAGCCCAAAAGGGCAGCCGCCAGCCTCGGCAGCTCTTCTCTCTTTGCCCGGAGACGTTTTTTACGGTAATCGCAGGACAAAAGATCCGTCCTCCGCCGTTCGGTAAAGACCCGTCCATCGCTGTCGTGAACTTCTGCTTCCTCATAATTCAATATCTCCGGGATCACCTGCTCCGGCTCCCCATCCGCCAGCACCGTCAGGACATGACGATTGTCATGGGTTCTTAAGAATATTTCGATCTCTCTCTGAACCCACCTGGAGGACGCCATATTGACAGAACAGATCACAATAAGATAATCCGAGTTTTCCAGGGCAGTGGTGATATTATCGCCGAGATCGCTGGTAATGGACAGTTCCTCCTTATCCCGGAAGATCCTTTCGATCTTCTTTACGCCGGTCTTTTCCCGTATTTCCTTAGGGATATGAAGCCGCTCCAGATCCCGCTGGATCCTGGCTGCGATCTTCATGTCCAGGGGCGCATGGCGATATGAGATAAAAGCGTTGTAATGCAATGCCATTTTCCTTACCTCCAAAAGCTCTGTGGATAGAGGAGCGCGAAACCGCTGATATTTTGTCCCTTCCCGTTTGTCCGTATCCTTCGGATCAAGAATGAAGAGATGGAAAGGGAAGCCACAAACTTAAGCTTCCCTTTCCAATGATCAAGAACAATATGAAGATCAGGCGTCTCTGACGTCCAGTCAGTCCGCATTGTTGATAGCTGCCTGTGCAGCCGCCAGTCTTGCGATAGGAACGCGGAAAGGCGAGCAGGAAACATAATTCAGACCGATCTTATGGCAGAACTCAATGGAGGAAGGATCTCCGCCATGCTCGCCGCAGATACCCAGCTTAATATCCGGTCTGACAGCACGTCCCTTCTTAGCCGCCATCTCTATCAGCTGGCCTACGCCGGTCTGGTCCAGCCTTGCAAAGGGATCGGATTCGTAAATCTTATTGGCATAATAAGCCTCTAAGAACTTGCCTGCATCATCACGGGAGAAACCGAAGGTCATCTGGGTCAGGTCGTTGGTGCCGAAGGAGAAGAACTCCGCCTCCTCTGCGATCTGGTCGGCAGTCAGGGCTGCACGGGGAATCTCGATCATGGTACCCACATGGTAAGGGATCTTTTTGCCCTTCTCTTCCATCACCTGCTCAGCGGTGGCTGTAACCACATCCTTTACGAATTTCAGTTCCTTCTTCTCGCCCACCAGCGGGATCATGATCTCGGGAACGATCTCATAGCCTTCCTCTTCGGATACTTCAATAGCGGCCTCGATCACAGCCCTGGTCTGCATCCTGGCGATCTCAGGATAAGTCACGGCAAGACGGCAGCCTCTGTGACCCATCATAGGATTGAACTCATGAAGCTCATCGCACTTTGCCTGGACTTCTTCCACGGTAAGCCCCATATCCTCGGCAAGGGCTTTGATCTCCTCCAGCTCTGTGGGAACGAACTCATGAAGAGGCGGATCCAGGTAGCGGACAGTCATGGGTCTGCCCTCCAGAGCCTTGTACATGGCCTTGAAATCACCCTTCTGGAAAGGAATCAGCTCATTTAAGGCTTCCTCCCTGGCCTCTACGGTATCGGACAGGATCATCTTACGGATCTTCGGGATACGGTCCGCATCGAAGAACATATGCTCGGTACGGCAAAGCCCGATGCCCTCAGCTCCCAGCTTCACGGCGTTGGCGGTATCCGCAGGGGTATCCGCATTGGTGCGTACCTTCAGGGTACGGAACTCATCCGCCCAGGCCATGATACGGCCGAAGTTGCCGGATACGGAAGCTTCCTCCGTCTTGATATCTCCTTTATAAATATTGCCGGTGGTGCCGTCCAGGGAAATATAATCGCCCTCATGGAAGGTATAACCTCCCAGGGTAAACCATTTCTCTTCTTCATTGATCTTAATAGCGCCGCAGCCGGATACACAGCAGGTGCCCATACCGCGGGCAACCACAGCGGCGTGGGAGGTTCTGCCGCCCCGGACAGTCAGGATACCCTGGGATGCATGCATACCCTCGATATCTTCAGGTGAAGTCTCCAGACGGACCAGGATGACTCTCTCGCCTCTGCCGCCCTTGCCGGCTGCCTTGGCATCCTCAGCGGTAAAGTAAACCTTGCCGGCCGCAGCTCCGGGAGAAGCGGGAAGCGCGGTTCCGATGATCTCGCCGGCCTTCAGGGCCTCCGTATTAAAGGTGGGATGCAGCAGCTGGTCCAGGGACTTGGCTTCAATACGGCACACAGCCTCCTTCGGAGTGATCAGGCCTTCATCCACCAGGTCGCAGGCAATATTGATGGCTGCCAGGGCAGTCCTCTTGCCGTTACGGGTCTGCAGGAAATACAGATGTCCTTCTTCAATGGTGAACTCCATATCCTGCATATCGCGGTAATGATTCTCCAGCTTATTGGCAATCTCCACGAATTCCTTGTAGCACTCCGGAAGATCCTCCGCCAGCTTGGTAATGGGCTGAGGAGTACGGACGCCGGCCACCACGTCTTCGCCCTGGGCATTGATCAGGTATTCGCCGTAGATGCCTTTGGCGCCGGTAGCCGGATCTCTGGTGAAGGCCACGCCGGTACCGGAGGTATTTCCCTTATTGCCGAATACCATGCACTGCACGTTGACGGCGGTTCCCCAGTCCCCGGGGATATCGTTCATACGTCTGTAAACGATGGCGCGGGGGTTGTCCCAGGAACGGAACACAGCCTTCACGGCGCCCATCAGCTGATCCTTGGGATCCTGAGGGAATTCTTCCCCGTTCATGGCATCTTTATAAACAGCCTTGAACCTTTCTGCCAGCACCTTCAGATCCTCGGCAGTCAGCTCCGTATCATAATGAACGCCCTTCTCAGCTTTCATCTCATCTATGATCTTTTCAAAATAAGACTTGGGAACTTCCATTACCACGTCAGAATACATCTGGATAAAACGGCGGTAGGAATCATAAGCGAACCTGGGGTTCCCCGTCTTCTTGGCAAAGCCTTCCACGGCCACATCATTTAAACCCAGGTTCAGGATGGTATCCATCATACCCGGCATGGAAGCCCTTGCGCCGGAACGCACGGACACAAGCAGGGGATCCTCGTTATCTCCAAAGGTTTTACCCATCAATGCTTCCAGATCCTTAAGATTTTCAAAGATCTGCTCCTTAATCTCATCAGAAATCTGCTTCCCATTCTCATAATAATCGGTACATGCTTCCGTAGTCACAGTAAAGCCCTGCGGAATCGGAAGTCCCAGATTGGTCATCTCCGCCAGGTTGGCGCCCTTGCCTCCCAGGAGATTTCTCATATCCGCGCTTCCTTCTTTAAATTTGTAGACCCATTTCTTCATGCCTTTCGTCTCCCTTTTCTTTTTCTTTTCTCGAATTTCTTTCTATGGACAGCACTATCATATTGTAGCAATTTGCCAAAGGAATATCAAGGTACTTTTCGTAAAATTTTGGCATCCCTTCCATTTTCGTGCATCTTGTCCAATATTTTTTCGAGGGATGGATGAATTTGTATGGTACTACAGTACTATATTTTTCCATCCCTTTGGGGGTAAAAACTGTCAAATATGTAAATGTCAAAATGCTTCCGGGCCTGCTCCAGCTCCTCTTCGCTTTTGATGGTATAAGCCACAGCGGTATTATGATAAAGACCGCGGCAGAGCCTTCTGGAAAGGTTGGCTTCATGCCTGTGGTTATATGCGATGAAATCCGGTTTTGTCAGGAAATTAAACAGCAGCATCTCGAGCAGAAAAAACAGCAGATTCCGATTCTGCGGAGTTAAAAGAAAAGCTTCGGAAAGCTGTCCCCGGACAATGCCGGGACGATTGCGGCGATACCAGAAAAGTCCCAGGGGATTAAAGGATTCTATACAGTAGAGTCCAGGATAATCTTTTAAAACAGCGTCCGCGGCAGTACAGACGGAAATATCCGTTTTTTCTATCTTAAGTTCCACGATCAGAGGCACTTTGCCTGAAACCAGTCTGCAAACTTCTTCAAATTTCGGTATTTTTTCATCCGATCCCATGAGAGAAAATTGCTGCAGTTCTTCGAAGGTATAGTCCTCAACCTTTCCCTCCGCCCCGCACATCCGTTTTAACGTGTAATCATGGAACACCACCGGCACCCTGTCCTTTGTCAGCTGCACATCCAGCTCGATCCCGAATCCCGCCTTTACAGCCAGACGGAAGGCCTCCATGGAATTCTCCGGCGCCTCGCTTCCGTTCCTGTGAAGTCCCCTGTGGGCATAAAGCGCTTTGCGAAAGGGCTCCATATCCGGCCTGTGGATCATCCGGGGCATAACAGCCAGCAAATAAAGCAATATAAGGACTCCGGCTATGATCAATATTCTGCACATCAAATTCATCTTCTGTTTCCTCCTGCCCTCCGGTTCTCAATCATCCACGTCAAAATTCTCCAGCAGGGATTTCTTCTTCTCCGGCTTCACATCCCCATGCCGCACCTGGGTCATGGTCAGAAACGCCGCCAGGGAAAATACCAGAGCATAGGGGAACAAAGTGCGGTAGGACACATTTTCCAGCAGAAAGCCGGACAGGATCGGCGTAAAGATCTGGGCCGCCATGGAAAAGGTATAATAGGTGCCCGTGAATTTTCCAATGTCGCTGCCTTCGCTCATGGCAACGATCATGGGATAGGAGTTCACATTGATCGCCGCCCAGGCCACTCCGATGAGGGCAAAGGCGATGTTGATGGCAGGATGATAGCTTCCGGCAAAAATTGCGGCCCCGTAACATGCCGCCATCAGAAGGACGCCTCCCATAATGGTCTTTTTCCTTCCTATCCTGCTGGAGATCTGTCCAATGGGGATATAACTGACGATCGCTCCCACGGTGGCCACCATCAGACAGTTGGCGAAGCTTCCTCCCTCCATCTTCCACACCACCCTGGTATAGCGGGAAAAAGCTGTCGTCACCGCATTATAGGCGGTAAACCAGAAGAAAATGGACAGAAGCATAAAGATCATACTCCGCTTCACCTCAGGGGCCAGCGCCCGGACCTTGGTCTGATCCGGCGCATTCGCCGCGCTATCCGTGGACAGACCCTCCCTGTCTCTGACAGACTGTCCGGGCACCGCCTCAGCCGACTCGACTGCAGGCTGCTCCTCCATAGACTGCTCTTCGGCCAGCTGTTTTCTCAGTTTATTCTCCGGAATCGTAATGACCAGAACGGCCACTGCCGCCGCCATCAGAACCGCAATGCTGATAAACAAAGGCGTATAATCCGGCCGGTCCTCCTTCCCTACCAGAAGGCTGATCATGATCAGGGCGTAGACTCCCCCCACCGCCCCCATCAGATTGATGACCGCGTTAGCCTTGCTGCGAAGCCTGTTAGGGGTCAGATCCGGCATCAGCGCCACTGCAGGGGAACGATAAAGCCCCATGGACAAAAGGGTCAGAAAAAGAGCCGTTACAAACAGAACAATGCTCTGCCTCCTGTCAGCCACGGGCAGCAGAAGCATAAAAAGAACGGCAAGAACCGTACCGCACACGATAAAAGGAGTCCTTTTTCCGAAACGGGTATCCACTTTATCGGAAAAAGCCCCAAAAATGGGGAGGAGAAACACCGCAAGGACATTATCCAGAGCCATAATGGAGCCTGTGACCGTCTCTCCGATCTGAAACGTATTCTGCAGGATCAAAGGGATAATGTTATCATACATCTGCCAGAATGCGCTGATGCTCAAAAAAGCAAGACCAATAAAAAATGTTCTTTTGTAATTTAACTTACTCTGCATGACCTGCCTCCTTATCCGCTTGAAAAGGCTGTTCTTTCCGTCTTTCTTCTCCGTGAAAGCTCCCCGGACAGTCTGTCTTCCATCTCCTCCTATTTTAACAGAAAAAAGACGTAAATACAATAATTCTTCCATTTTTTTGAAAACACTCTTGCAAAATCCCCGATTTTCAGTACAATGGAAAAAGACATGACAGGACGGATGCTCCAAAGGACGGGGCAGGAAGGAACAAATATGATCAGTGCGAACAATGTGACCTACAGGGTCGGCAAAAAAGCATTATTTGAAGACGTCAACATCAAATTTACGGAAGGGAACTGCTATGGGATCATCGGCGCCAACGGTGCGGGAAAGTCCACCTTTTTAAAGCTTCTGGACGGAGAACTGGAGACCACCAGGGGGGATATCGTCATCACGCCGGGACAGCGCCTGTCCGTCCTGGAGCAGGACCATTTCAAATATGACGGCTACACGGTGATGGATACCGTTATCATGGGAAATCCCAGGCTCTATGAGATCATGAAGGAAAAAGACGCCATCTACGCAAAGGAGGATTTCACCGAGGAAGACGGGATCCGCGCCAGTGAACTGGAGGGAGAGTTTGCCGAGATGGACGGCTGGGAAGCGGAGTCCAACGCGGCTATGCTCTTAAACGGCCTTGGAATCGATACGGAATACCATTACAGCCTGATGGGGGATCTGGAAAGCAATCTGAAGGTGAAGGTATTGTTGGCAAGGGCTCTGTTCGGCAACCCGGATATCCTGCTTCTGGATGAGCCCACCAACCATCTGGATCTGGACGCCATTTCCTGGCTGGAGGATTTCCTCATCGATTTTAACAATACCGTCATCGTGGTCTCCCACGACCGATATTTCTTAAACAAGGTCTGCACCCATACTGCGGATATCGACTATGGCAAGATTCAGCTCTATGCGGGCAACTACGACTTCTGGTACGAATCCAGCCAGCTTTTGATCAAGCAGATGAAGGAAGCCAATAAGAAAAAAGAGGAAAAGATCAAGGAACTGCAGGAATTCATCTCCCGCTTCTCCGCCAACGCCTCCAAATCCAAGCAGGCTACCTCCAGGAAGCGGGCTCTGGAAAAGATCCAGCTGGATGAGATCAAGCCTTCCAGCAGGAAATATCCCTATATCGACTTCCGCCCCGACAGAGAAATCGGCAACGAGGTGCTCACGGTGGAACATTTGTCCAAAACCATCAACGGCGTAAAGATATTGGACGATGTGTCTTTTATCATGGGACATAATGACAAGATCGCCTTTGCAGGCGGCAATGAGCTGGCCAAAACCACCCTTTTCGAAATCCTCATGGGAAAAATGGAGCCGGACGAAGGTTCCTATAAATGGGGCGTCACCACCACCCAGGCATATTTCCCCAGGGATTATAATGAAGAATTCGATAACGAGCTGACCATCGTGGACTGGCTGACCGGCTACTCTCCCATCAAGGACGTCACCTATATACGGGGATTCCTGGGAAGAATGCTTTTCGCCGGGGACGACGGGGTAAAACAGGTAAAGGTGCTTTCCGGAGGAGAAAAGGTGCGCTGCCTGCTTTCCAAGATGATGATCAGCGGCTCCAACTGTCTGATCTTCGACGAGCCCACCAACCACCTGGATATGGAATCCATCACCGCCTTAAACAACGGTATGATCAAGTTCCCCGGCGTGATCCTTTTCTCCTGTCATGACCACCAGCTGGTACAGACCACTGCCAACCGCATCATTGAGATTCTTCCCAACGGGACCATCATCGACAAGATCACCAGCTACGACGAGTATCTGGCAAGCGACGAAATGGCCAGAAAGCGCACTGTTTTCACCGCCCAGAAGGAAGCGGACGAGAACTAAGGAGGAAGTATGAAGGGAATCGACCTGCATGTTCATTCCACCTGCTCGGACGGCACTTATACCCCGTCCGAACTGGTGGACTACGCATTTCAAAAGGGATTGAAGGCTTTCGCCCTCACAGACCACGACAGCATCGACGGACTGGAAGAGGCGATCTCTTACGCATCCCGCCTGCGGCAGGCGCGGAAGCCCCTGGAAAAAGAAATGCAGGCGACCGGTTTCTCCGAAGAAGCCCCTGAAATTCCACAGGTCATTCCCGGCATCGAACTCTCCACAGAATATCACGGCACAGACGTCCATGTAGTCGGACTTTTCATCGACTATCAAAATGCCTCTTTCCGAAAGAAGCTCCGGGAGTTTACAGATTCCAGGACAAACAGAAACCATAAAATGTGCGCCCTTCTTTCAGAAGCCGGGATGGAGATTTCCTATGAAAAGCTGCAGGAGCGTTTCCCGGATTCCGTTATCACAAGGGCACATTATGCCAGGTATATGATGGAACAGGGCTATATCCAAAGCATCAGTGAGGCCTTCCAGCGATATATCGGCGACGACTGCCCTTACTATGTCCCCCGGGAAAAGGTAACGCCTTCCCAGGCTATCAGCCTGATCCTGGAGGCCGACGGCATTCCCATTCTGGCCCATCCCATTCTTTATCACTTAACCGACCCGGAGCTGGACGCCCTTGTGGCAGAATGCAAAGAAGCTGGACTCCTTGGCATAGAAGCCCTCTATTCTTCCTACAGCGCTGCTGAGGAACGGCAGATCCGACGTCTGGCGGAAAAGTATCATCTGCTGCTTTCCGGCGGTTCCGATTTTCACGGCTCCAATAAGCCCGGTCTGGATCTGGGAAGGGGCTATGGAAATCTTTTTGTGCCGGAGGACATTCTTCAGGAACTGAAAAAGACCCGCTGCAACCTTTTCTTCACGGATATGGACGGTACCCTGCTGAACAACAAAAGCGAGATCTCACCCAGGATGAAGGACGCCCTTGACCGGATGACGGCCGCCGGGCATCGTCTGATCCTGTCCTCCGGCAGACCCCTTCCCAGCATTCTGGAGGTACGGAGCTCCCAGGGCATTGATTATCCCCATATGTTCATTATTTCCAATAACGGCGCGCTGATTTATGACTGCGACACAAAGGCTCCTATTCTGGAGCACAGGCTGTCCCAGAAAGATATCCGCCATATCGTCGGGGAAGCGGAAAAAATGCAGCTCCACATCCACGCCTATACTGACAGCGAAATCGTCTGTCATCGCATGAATCCGGAGCTGAAATATTATACGAGAAGAATTCATCTTCCCTTAAAATATGTGGAAAATATAGCCGACGCAGTGCCTGCAGGCTCTTATAAGCTGCAGTGCATTCATCTGACCGACAGAAAAAAGCTGGAAGCCTTCCGGGATCATATTGCCCCTTACTGCGGGGACAGGATCCAGATGATCTTTTCCAATGACCAGTACCTGGAGATCCTTCCTGCTAACGCCGGGAAAGGATGCGCCCTCCGCTTTCTCCGGGATTACCTGCACATCCCCCACAGTCATACCTTTGCCGCAGGGGATGCGGAAAATGATCTTTCCCTGCTGGAAGCGGCCCACACCGGCATCGCCATGGCCAACGCCGCCCCCTGTGTGAAAGAAAAAGCAGACATCGTAACAGTTCTGGATAACGAACACGACGGCCTTCTGGAAATCCTGGAAAAATACTTTCAATGACGAAAGACTCTTCTTCCTTCCTTACGCCCGGAGGATTCCTACTTCTGGATGATCCCTACGCTTCGATGATCAGATATCTTCCGTCGCCGATATCAAATACTTCGTCGGCGTCCAGTATCTCATCATCCATGGCGCCATCTGTGTCAATTCCGGCGTCTTCAAAATACTCTATCACCTCTTCTACAGAGTCCACCACGACCGCCATACAATTCTCCAGAAAATCTTCCGCCTCTTCCAGAGTCTCGGCAACCTTTTCAGGGAACAGCTGTAACTGGTTCTTCAAAAAGCACTCCAACACCGCATCATCAAATTCATGCATACATCCACCCTCCTTTTTATGTTCTTCCGTCTCCGCTGACAACTATATCGTTATATTCATCATAATAAGAATATGCGCTCTCGTCAAGTACCTCTCCAAAAAACATCCCAAAACTCTTTCAAGTTCTTTGAAAACTCTCTGGAAATAAATCTAAATTTCCTGAAATCAGCTTTCAATCATTGAAAGAAGCTCTGACGGATGGGATACAAGAGCGTCCGCATGATTCTCCTCCAGCTCGGCGCGGTCCCTGAAGCCCCAGAGAGCTCCCACCGTAAAAGCCCCCAAAGCCTTTCCGGTCTTCATATCGGTTCCGGTATCTCCCAGATAAATCGTTTTCTCAGCCTTTACTCCCATTTTTTCCAGGATCCTGAAAGCGCCTTCCGGGCTCGGCTTAATAGGGATTCCCGGCTGCTGTCCCTGGACCACGTCAAAGCAATCCTTCCCAAACAGGGTTTCTATGACCCGGAGGGTTTCTTCATGGGGCTTATTGGAAAACACTCCTATTTTTATGCCTTTTTCCTTAAGGGCGGTCAAAAGCTCTGGAATCCCCTCATAAGGCTTCACCTGATACATGCAGTTCTCCCGGAAAATCTCCCGATATCTGGCATAGGCCTCCTCAAAATGCACATTTTCCTGATCTCCGCCTGCCTTTAAGCATCTCCTGATCAGATTGGCGGCGCCGTCTCCCACAAAATATTTATATTGGTTTATGGAAAAGGGTCCGTATCCAAAGGGCGCTACTGCCAGATCTCCGCAATATTTAAGGCTGGCTATGGAATCGGAAAGGGTGCCGTCCAAGTCAAAGATCACTGCCTGAAACCTTTCCCGGCAGGCATCCTTGAGCCTCTGCACCTCCTGGTACAGTCTCCCCACAGGCAGACCCACCACATTTCCGTAATCTCCCCGGATTTCCCGAACATACCTGGCTCCCTTTCCCTGGATCCCGTATGCTCCGGCTTTGTCAAAAGGTTCTCCGGTCTCAAGATATTCCCGGATCTCCTTTTCGCTCATGGGGTAAAAGGTCACTTCCGTTTCTTCGTGGAAGGTTTTAACGATAACACGGCTTCTGTTTTCAGGAAATTCCCCGTCGCAAGAGGATGCTTTGCTGTCAAATGGTTCTCCGTTCTCAAGCAGCTTTCTGTTCTCGAAAGGTTCACGGCTCTCCAGGATCAGGGTCACTCCGGTGTATACATGATGAGACCGCCCCTGGAGCAGGCGCAGCATGGAAGCGGCGTCCTCCCGGGATTTTGGCTTTCCCAGGATCCGGCCGCCGCAGGAAACAATGGTATCCGCCCCGATCACCAGGAGCGCCTGTTTTCCGGAATCCTGCCCTTCTGCAGAGTCCCTGTGCATGCCATGCATGGATTCTCCGGATCCCTTCTGTCCTCCGTCTTCCCGAAGCCTCCGGTACACATCCTCCGCCTTCTGCCGGGAAAGCTCCTCCACCACCTCTGCGGGCAGCGTCTTTGTTATCTTCTCTTCCACTTCGCTGACACAGACCTCAAACTGCCATCCGATCTGCTCAAGCAGCTCTCTGCGTCTGGGGGACGCGCTGGCTAAAATCACTCTCATAAAATCTTCCCCTTTACAAATCCCGATGCACCTCCGGGATAAAGGTTCTGCGGCTGGTTACAGACTCCTCCTGTCCCTGCCTGGCATATGCAATTGCCTCTTCGCAGAAGGCTTCCTGGGCGTTAAAGATTTCCTTGCCCCGCTTATCCACCCTTTCATAAGTGCCGTCAGGCTGGAGGATCTGAGCCTTTACCGTATCCCGCAGCTGATTTTGCAGGATATGGATCAGCTTCTCCTTGAGCTCCTGTCTCTCCACCGGGAACAGGATCTCCACCCTCCGTTCCAGATTACGGGGCATCCAGTCGGCGCTGCCGCAATAGACCTCATAATTCTCATCGTTTTCAAAGTAGAAGATCCGGGCATGCTCCAGGAAATTGCCTACGATGGAGCGCACCGAAATATTCTCGCTCACTCCCGGAATCCCCACCTTCAGGCAGCAGATCCCCCGGACGATGAGATCGATCTTCACTCCTGCGGCGCTGGCTTCGTAAAGGGCTTTTATCACGTCGGGATCGCAAAGGGCGTTCATCTTGGCCACGATCCTTGCAGGCCGGCCTTCCTGAGCATGCTTCTTTTCCCGGTCGATGAGGGATATAAATCTGGTTTTCAGCCAAAGGGGAGCCAGGGAAAGCTTATTCCACTTAAGGGGCTCGGAATAACCGGACAGCATGTTGAAAACCGCTGTGGCGTCCTCACCGATGGTCTCGGAACAGGTCAAAAGCCCAACATCCGTATAGAGCTTGGCTGTGGCGTCGTTATAATTTCCGGTGCCCAGATGAACATATCTGCGGATCCCGTCCTCCTCCCTGCGCACCACCAGGGTGATCTTGCTGTGGGTCTTAAGTCCCACCAGTCCATAGATCACATGGCAGCCTGCCTTTTCCAGCATCCGGGCCCACACGATATTGTTTTCCTCGTCAAAACGTGCCTTCAGCTCCACCAGCACGGAAACCTGCTTACCGTTGTCCGCGGCCTGGGCCAGAGCGGCGATGATGGGAGAATTGCCGCTGACACGGTAAAGGGTCTGCTTGATGGCAAGCACCTCCGGATCCTGGGAAGCCTGGCGGATGAACTCCACCACCGGCGTAAAGGTCTGGTAGGGATGATGCAGCAGGATATCCCCTTTCCGGATCTCATCGAAAATATTGCAGCCTGCCGGAAGCTCCGGCACCGGCTGGGGCTCATACTTAGGAGTCTTCAGGTGACCGAAGCCCTCCAGAGAGTACATCTTCATCAGGAAGGTCAGATCCAGGGGGCCGTCGATGGCGTAGATATTCTGCTCCTCCACCCCCAGCTCCTTCTTCAGGATCTTCAGGAGCCGCTTATCCATTCCCTCCTGGATCTCCAGCCGGATCGCCTCTCCCCTCTGCCTCTTTTTTAACTGCTTCTCAATCTCCTTTAACAGATCCTCCGCCTCATCCTCGTCGATGGTCAGATCCGCGTTTCTCATGATCCGGAAGGGATAAGCGCAAAGAATATCGTAATTGAGGAAAAGCTTCTGGATATTGCGCTCGATCACTTCCTCCAGGAGAATCACCTTCCGCATTTCCCCCTCTGCCGGCAGCTCCACGATCCTTGCCAGCACGCTGGGTACCTGGACAGTGGCGAAATCCAGATCCTCTTCATGGTTTTTCCTGCGCATCAGGGCGCCGATATTCAGGGATTTATTGCGGATCAGAGGAAAGGGTCTGGAGGAATCCACCGCCATGGGCGTCAGCACCGGATAGACATTTTCCTCAAAATACCTGTCAACAAAGGACTCTTCCTCCGGCGTCAGATCCTCGTGCTTCTTGATCACATGGAGCCCGTTCTGCTCCAGCTGGGGGATTAAGGATCTGTTATAGGTGGAATACTGCACCTCCACCAGCTTATGGATGGCGGAGGAAAGAGCCTCTAACTGCGCCTTGGGGGTCATCCCCGCAATGTCCTTCTTATCATATCCGGCATTCACCATATCCTTTAAGGAAGCTACCCGCACCATAAAGAACTCATCCAGGTTGGATGCGGTGATGCTTAAAAACTTCAGCCTTTCAAAAAGAGGGATACTCTTATCCCTGGCCTCGCTCAGCACCCTGTTATCGAATAAAATCCAGCTCAGTTCACGGTTCATATAATACGCCGGATTGCTAAAATCCTTCTCTGCCATCTTCTCCTCTTTTCTGCGCTGCTTTCCGCGCGTAACGAGTTTGTGTCAAACAGCGCGCAGACACAAATCCCGGGATTGAAAGCTTCCCCTTCCACCCTTACGCTTCATCTCTCTATCAGGTTTCCACAGCCCGCCCCCGGTTAAGGGAGCTTAGACTCTGGATATCAGAACTGCTTTTTCTGCTTTAACACCGGACGGACGCTGAAAACCTCCTGGAAGAATTCCGCCCGTTCCTCAAAAAAGCCTCTCTCCAGAGTAATATCCTCCTGGGTATCCACTGTCAGGACCAGATCGTTGTCCTTAAGCTGTGCCTTCACGCCCTTCAGCTTCTGTTTATGGCTGCGGTCCAGGCTGTTGGCCAGCCGCAGGATGGCAGTGAGCTTTGCGATCACCAGATAATCCTCTGTGCTCAGCATGGATTCCCTGCCCCCCATCTGCCCATAATACAGGAAGGGACTATGATTAAAACGCACCACATTTGCCACGATCTCCCGCTCAATATGGGACAGGCCGATGATCTCCGTGGACATGATGATGTTATAGGAATCCTCCCCCAGATTCACCATGCTGATGTATTTTCCGCAGTCATGGAGGATGGCCGCCAGTCTCAGATACAGCTTTTCCCGTTTCCCAAGGCCGTGGATCTTTTTCATACTGTCAAAAATGGTCTGGGTAATATCGTCCAGGGTCTCCGCCCGTTTCCTGCTGCCCATGTACCGCTTGCTGATGTTCACGGCGCAGGCCACAATATCCTTTTCAAAATCATGCTCATCCGTAAGCAGCTTGTTTTTTTCCGCGTATTCATAGGCGATGCCGTCGCAGAGGGTAACGCCGGGAGCCCAGATATTTTCCGCTCCCATCAATAACGCGGTTCTCCTTAAGATCACGGCGCTGATAAAAACCAGGGGTACCTTGTCCTCGGCGACATCCATCATGGCCGCCACCTGGGACCTGGACCTGGTGCGCATGATCTCCATGGTCTTCTCATACTCCGCGATCCCCACAATGGCTTTCCCCACATCCTTCCCGAACCTGCGGACCGCCCAGGGAGAAAGATAGTCGTCCACCACAATGATATTTTTGATGGTGCGATCCTTCAGATACAGCTTCTTAAAAGTGGAAAGCTGGGCGGAGGCCATTTCGTCGATCAGTCTTTCCGTCTGGGCGCTTTTGGCGTTCAGATGATTCAGCCGCTCCTGCACCCTGAGCACACCCAGCTTCAGATTCTGGGTGGCGGTAAGGGTATCATTGTCAAAGAGGGAGATCTGGATGCTGCCGCCTCCGATGTCCACAATGGCGGTTTTATCCTCGATGATCTTGCGGAAAACCTCTCCTTTGGAGGCCACCGATTTATAATCCAGGAATCTCTGCTCCGAATTGCTTAACACCTCGATCCGGATACCGGTTCTCTGCTCGATCTGATCCAGGATAATGGCGTTGTTCTCCGTCTCCCGGATGGCGCTGGTGCCATAGGCGCGGTAAGCGTCCACCCGGTAGGACTTCATGATCCTGGAAAATTCCTTCAGGGTGCGGCAAAGCTCCTCCAGTTTATCAAGGCTGATCTTCCCCCCGGCATAGGTATCGCTGCCCAGGGCAAGCCTCTTTACCATATGATCGATTTCCTTCATGTTGTTTTTGCCGGAAAATTCAAAGATTTTCATGGAAAGCTCAAAGCTTCCCACATCGATCGCGGCAAAAGTCTTCACTGCCATGATATCTCCCTCCTTCAGCGGTATCCCGCTATTGTATGCCCAACAAATGATCGATAAACTGCTGCGCCGTCCGTCCCGACAGCCCTCCGTGGGAAAGCTCCCACTTCACAGCCTCCTCCAAAAGCTTCTTTTCCGGCATGGCGATATGGTTCCGCTCCGCCAGGGCAAGAACAATTTCCTGGAACTGCCTTGGAGTAGGGGAGCCAAAATAAATACTCACACCGAAACGGGCCGCCAAGGAAAGCTTCTCCTGGACCGTATCGCTTTTATGCATATCCTCCCGGATCTCTTCCTTATCGCTGTAATATTCCCGGATCAGGTGACGGCGGTTGGAGGTGGCGTAGATCAGCACATTCTCCGGCTTACGCTCCAGGCCCCCCTCGATCACAGCCTTCAGATATTTATATTCCGTTTCAAAATCCTCGAAGCTCAGATCATCCATGTAAATGATGAACTTATAATTGCGGTTCTTGATCTGGGCAATGGTATCGTTCAGATCCTGGAACTGATGTCTGTATACCTCTATGATACGGAGCCCCCTGGAGTAATATTCGTTGGCAATGGCTTTGATGCAGGAGGATTTTCCAGTGCCCGCATCCCCGAACAAAAGACAGTTATTCGCCTTTCTGCCGCTCACAAAGGCCTCCGTGTTCTCCACAAGCTTCTGCTTCTGGAGCTCGTAGCCCACCAGATCCGAAAGATGCACATGGGCAATATTGAGGATGGGAGTCACATGAACCCCTTCCCCGTCCCGCTGGATGCGGAAGGACTTGTGAAGCCCGAATTTTCCCACTCCATATTCTTTATAAAACTGTGTCAGGGTATCCTTCATCTCTTCCGGAGTACTGTCGCGGCAGAAGGCTTCCGCCAGCTCGCAGATCCTCCTGCAGATCCGCTGATTATAGACCCTGCTTTCCTGCATGCTGCCTTCATAATTTTCCACCAGGGAAAACTCCGGCACATTCAGCTGCTCCATCACAGGCGTAAAATCAAAATCATAAAATTCCTTGAAGATCACAATGTCGTGGAGAGCGGCGGCGTTGATGGTCCCGTCGATCCCTCCCCTGCCCTCACAGCCCATGGAATAGCCGTTTTCATTGTTCACCAGGAGATTGGCAAGGTAGCAGTGCCAGAGATTCCCGTGAAAGCCATAATTGCCCGCCAGCTCGATGAGGGCGTGGATACACCGGTAAAACAGGGCGGTTACGTCCGGCGCATCCGTCCCGGCTCCTGCCGGCACAATGGATTTAATCTTACTGTCTCTGTAATGCTCGCAGACATATGCCATATCCTCAAGCAGCTCTCCGTCTTCAAAATTACGATATACGATCAATTCCTGGTGTCTCATAATCCTCCTCATTCCGGAGCGTTTACGCGATCAGGGCAAGAGGAGACTTCGCCTCCTCTTAAGAAATCGCGAATGCGATTTCTAATCTGCCATCAGGGCTATTTGTGACGCTCCGACACAAATAGCCGTGTGAAAAATAAGCTATCGAGCTTATTTTTCACACTACTCTCCTGACTAACCTTTTTTCTCCCGGCAGCTACCAAAACGAAGCATTTCCTAGTAATTCCCCAGGATCTTCATGTTTCTCGCCTCGTCCCTAAGTCCCCTTAAGGCATTTTTCACGGCGCTGTCCGCCAGATTTCCCTCAAAATCCACAAAGAAACGATATTCCCAGGTTCGGTCCTCTATGGGGCGGCTCTCGATCTTACACAGATTCAGATTATTATAGATGAAATGGGACAGCATATGGTAAAGGGAACCGCTCTTATGGGGAACCTCAAAGCATATGCTGATCTTTCCCGCGTCCCTGCGGAAGATCTTCTGGTTGGTGACGATAATGAACCTGGTGGAATTGTTTTCCTCCTGGTTCACGCCCCGCTCCAATACTCCCAGACCATAAATCTGTCCCGCCAGTTCACTGGCAATGGCTGCCTGAGTCTTGTCCTTTTCCTCCGCCACCTTTTTCGCCGCGAAGGCATTGTTCAGCATACTGATCTGCTTCCAGTCATGCCCCCGCAGATACTGGGCGCTCTGCATCAGGGACTGGGGATGTGAATACACTGTGCGGATATCCTCCAGCCTGCTGCCAGGAACCCCCAGCAGACAATGCTCGATCTTAAGGATCTGCTCCCCCACGATATAATTTTCAAATTCCACCAGAAGATCATAAATCTCGCTCACCATGCCCGCCGTGGAATTTTCAATGGGAAGCACGGCGAAATCCGCGCTGCCCTCATCTATGGCGCTCATGGCGTCCCGGAAGGAATCCACATGAAAGCTGTTGACCTGATCCCCGAAATACTGCATCATGGCAGCATGGGAATAGGCCCCTTCCGCCCCCTGAAACACCACCCTTGCCTTCCTGGTCTCAAGCTCATCCACCGCTATAAAGGGCAGATGCCCCAGGCTCCCGTGGGAAGCAAGCATCTGATACTGCAGCTTGCGGCTCATGGACATGATCTGCTCAAACAGTTCCTCTATCCCGTGGCTGTTAAAATCATTATGCGCCATGGACTTTACCCGGGCGAGCTTTTCCATCTCCCGTTTGCTGTCAAAAACCTTTTTCCCGGTCTCGATCTTATATTCCGCAACCTGCCCGCAAACCTCCATCCGCTTCTCATACAGCTCCACGATCTGCGCGTCTATCTCATCAATCTGATCCCGAAGCTTCAGCAAATCTATTCCCTGTTCCATCTTTTGATCCATTCGCTCCCTTACTCCTCAATATGATCCAGACCCTGGCTTAGGATCGTAACGATATGGGAATCCGCCAGGGAATAAAAAATTGTCTTACCCTCCCTGCGATTCTTCACCAGATCCATCTGCTTTAGGATCCGCAGCTGATGGGAAATGGCGGACTGGGACATCTCCAGCACCCTGGCTATATCCAGCACACACATTTCCGTACACAAAAGCACATACAGGATCTTCAGCCTGGTGGCATCCCCGAAGATCTTAAAAAAATCCGCCAGATCCTGCAGCTCCTCTTCCGGAGGCATCTTCTCGTCCACTTCCTTCAAAGTCTTCCCGTCCACAAAAAGATAATCATCCTGTTCCATCTTCTGCTCCTTTCACATCCCGCTTATGCCCGTTTCTCCCGATATTCCATGCCGTGGGTCCAGTCCGATCTCAGCAAAAACACCAGCAGTACTAGGGTGCTGAGCCCCCAGGTCAGAGGATAAGCCCAGGCGATGGTCTGGTAAACCGGGAAAAAGCGGATGGCAGCCGTCACATAGCAGATCCTCACGCCGCACCAGAAAATAAACATGGTGATCATAGGCACCACCGACTTGCCGCAGCCCCGAAGCACCCCTGCCGCGCAGTGGGAAAAAGCTAACAGACAGTAGAAAAGCACCGTGATATGGGCGTGAGTCAGCCCGAAGGCAATCGCTTCCGGCTCCTTTACAAACACGCCGATGGCCCAAGGCGCGATAAAATAGATCACTACGCCGATCAGTTCCGCTAAAAGCACCCCAAATCCGATGCCGAACACCGCTCCCTGCTTCGCCCGTTTATACTCCTTGGCGCCCAGATTCTGGCTGATAAAGGTGGGGAGAGCCATGGACATACAGGTAATGGGCAAAAAGGCAAAACCCTCCACCTTGGCGTAAGCCCCCTGACCGGACATGGCATAGGCGCCGAAGGAATTGATATTGGACTGCACCACGATATTGCCGATGCTGATCAAAGATCCCTGCAGACCCGTGGGAAGCCCCTGGGAAAGAACCTCTTTCATAATGCCGGGATAGAGATGCAGCTTCTTCAGTTCCAGCTTCGTACCATCCTTTGCCCTGCACATGCGGATCAGACACAGCACGGCGCTCATTCCCTGAGAAAACACGGTGGCCACGGCCGCGCCCCCTACGCCCCAGTGAAACCCGGCGACGAACAGCAGATCCAGCACCACATTGGTTAAAGAGGATAAGATCAGGTAGTACAAAGGATGCAGGCTGTCCCCCAGGGCACGCATGACGGACATACAGATATTATACATTATCACGGTGGCAACGCCCCCGAAATAAATCCGAAAATACAACAAAGACTGGGGCAGCACGCTGTCCGGCGTGTTCATCAGAACCAGCAGCCAGGGTATCAGAAGAAGCCCCAGAAGGGTGGCCAGAACGGAGGCGATGACTCCCATCAGCAGGTTCGTATGGATGGCTTTCGTAACCTTGTCCTGATCCTTTGCCCCATAATAACGGGAAATGACCACGCCTCCTCCCACCGCGATCCCGTTGAAGAATCCGGTGATCAGAAAGATCAGGTTTCCGGCGGAGCTGACGGCAGCGAATGCGTTATTGTCCGCAAAATTTCCCACCACCCAGGCGTCCGCCATATTATAAAACTGCTGCAGCAGCTGCCCCAAAAACAGGGGAATCGCAAACATCAGGATCCCCTTTCCAATGGGTCCCTTCGTCAGATCGACCGCTGCCTCCCCTTTCCCTCGTCTCCTGCCCAATATGCCGCTCATTTGTCTCATGTCACCTTTATTAAAAATATGTTCTCCCTCTTGGACGAAGTCAGACCGGAAAGACCTGATCCGAAATCATCCTGTCCGGAATCTTCCTGCCAGGAATCCCCCTGTCTCCGGGTTCTAATCCTGGAAGGTCTTTAAAGCTTCTATGGTCTTCTCTATCAGCTCGTCCAGGCTCCATCCCAGCATCTCGGCGCCCTGGCTGATGACTTCTCTGGAACAGCCTGCCGCGAAGGCTCTGGTTTTGAACTTTTTCTTGACAGATTTAACCTCCAGATCCTGCACGCTTTTGGAGGGACGCATCAGAACCACAGCGCCGATCAGTCCCGTCAGCTCGTCCACCGCAAACAGCACCTTTTCCATCTGATGCTCGGGCTTGATATCCACCGTAATGCCATACCCATGGCTTGCCGTAGCGTGGATGATCCTCTCGTCGATGCCCCGCTCCCGCATGATCTCCTGGGACTTGATGCAGTGCTGCTCCGGAAACCTTTCAAAATCCAGGTCATGAAGCAGACCCACAATTCCCCAGAACTCTTTTTCCTCCCCATAACCCAGCTGTTCCGCAAAATATTCCATCGTCTTCTCCACAGTCCGGGCGTGTTCTAAATGAAAAGGCTCTTTATTATATTCCGTAAGCAAATTCCACGCTTCTTCTCTCGTCATTTTCTAAGACTCTCCTTCCCGAAAATCCTTTCCTGTCCGCAACAAAACACAATTTACCTTCACCAATATACCATATCGGAGGTCAAAAAACAAGTCATCTTCCTGACCATTCTGTCAGTAACAGTTCAGCCGCGCCCAAGCTGACTTCTGTCATCCTATCGTTACAATATGCTATTGACAAATGCACTCATTGAGTGTATTATTGTGAAATGACAAAATTAAAAAGTAGTCTTTCAATCTATTTATTGATGCAAATTACGGGCAGACCCGTGATTTGCAAATGATTAAACTAAAAATAGCCATAAGGATATTTTCAATCCTTGAATCAAACGTCGCCTAATCAGCGATAGAATGCGAGGAAATATGAACATTCGTGAAATGAGAATCTGCCTGGGAGACACTCAAAGTGAATTTGCCGCACGTTACAATATTCCTTTTCGTACCATTCAAAATTGGGAAACAGGTATCCGCAAACCGCCGGAATATATAATAGACCTGTTAGAAAGCCGTACAAAATCAGACCTTGCCAACAAAAGAGCAACATCGCTGCCAAAATATGATCCACACAAAATGGACTTACCGAAGCGATGCGACTTTGTAGGCGCTGTTGCCTGGCTTAAAGCTGTCCGGGACCGTATCGGGGAAACCTTTATTTTCGCCCTGGATGAAGCGCTGATGTGCCAGGGAAATTTCGGAGGACGCAGCGATGAATTCCTTGTATGGGGTTATGGAGATGATTCTATTTCTCGGTTTAACGGCGTGGTACTGCTCGGCAACAGAATAAGCCAATATAGTATAAAAGAAAGAGACGGCCTGCTTTTTACTGACTTTAACAGAACGGTTGCTGACGCACTCGCCAATGAATCCATTTTAGATATGCAGGGCATTACAGAAGCACTCAGCCGATACTATTACAGCAACGGTGAAAGTTTTGATGGAATTTCCATCGTCCCGGAATATCAGGAAAAATTTGAAAAGCTGGCGGAAGAAGCCATAAATTATTATGAAAATTAGAGGAGGTGATCTTTTTATGAATTTGTCAGAAGAAGAAAAACTGATGTATAAGGTAATGAAAGCAATATTTGACAGTGGAATACCCATCAGCTTTAAAGGTGCTATGGTCTTAAAAGCCTGCCTGTTTGAAGTCGGCTATACCGAAGAAACGCGTCATACTGTTGATATTGACGCCAACTGGAACTCCGACACTCCTCCGTCAGCTGAGAAAATGATCGATTCCCTACAAAGAGCTCTTTCAAAGAGCGGCATTGATTTAGAGGTGAGTATCTATAGAATGTATGGAGAAGGACGTTCTGCGGGATTTGAATTAACAGAAAAAGCCACAGGCGAAATACTGTTTTCTATGGATATTGACGTGAACCGTACTATTGCATCTACGAAAATATATGATATGGATGGACTCCGGTTTCGCGGTGTTTCCCCATCTCAGATGATAGCAGATAAGCTTTCAGCAATCTCTACTGATAAAGTATTTCGAAGAATAAAAGATGTCGTAGACTTATATTATATTTCAAAGGCATTTGATTTTAACCGAACTGATGTTATGCGAACACTGGAAAACAGTGGAAGATCTTTAGATGCCTTTTATGGATTTCTGCATAGATCCGAAGATTTAAGGCATGCGTATGAGAAATTCCGTTTTGATGGCGATGTAAATAAACCGTCATTTGATGAAATATATTGCGCAGTTAAAAAATATATCAAAGACGTGCTTCCTAAAGATAATTAATTTGATTATAATTTGCATTATGAGAAGTTCCCGGACGGCAGCGTGAAATGCATCGAGGACGAGATACCGTTTGAGATCCCGCAAGGGTGGGAATGGACGCGAATAGGTTCTGCTTTTTTTACAGTAACGGGGAACACACCTTCTACCAAAGATAAATCACTTTATGGCAATGACTACCCATTTTATAAGCCTATTGATTTAGACGCTGGTTTTCACGTTGTTACCTCGGTGGACTCTGTTTCAAAAAAAGGATTTTTATCAGGACGAATGTTACCTAAATGTTCCGTTTTAGTAACATGCATTGGTGCAACAATTGGTAAAACAGGCTATATTAGAAATGCTGGTATATGTAATCAGCAAATCAACGCCATTCTGCCGAGCGAATATATTTCTACAGAGTATACCTATTTTTGCCTGTGTTCTGAATATGAGCAGAAACAGATTTTGATAAATTCGTCAGCAACTACATTGCCTATCTTGAACAAAAGCAAATTTGATAATTTGCTTTTTCCAGTACCACCGTATAGTCAGCAGATTTTAATAGTAGAATGTATTAAAGAAATGATTGACTGTGCAGAAGAAATTGAACATGAAAAAGATGCTCTTCAAGAAATGGTCAGAGCAGCTAAATCCCGCATTCTCGACCTTGCAATCCGAGGAAAACTCGTTCCGCAAGATCCGAACGATGAGCCCGCATCTGTCCTGCTGGAGCGCATCCGCGACGAGAAAGAAGAACTGATAAAGCAGGGCAAAATCAAGCGTGACAAAAAGGAATCCGTCATCTTCAAAGGTGAGGATAACTCTTATTATGAGAAGATCGGGGAGGAAGTAACCTGTATTGACGACGAGATACCGTTTGAGATACCGGATAATTGGTGTTGGTGCCGTATGAAACAATTGATGTATTTAATAAGTGGTGTTACATATAATAAGAGTGATATTCAAAAAGAAGGCATTCGCGTCTTACGAGGTGGCAATCTTACGAATAATAACGATATTAAGCTTTACGATAATGACATATTTTTACCGGAATCTTATATTGATAGGCAAAATCAAATACAAGATGGTGATATAATTATTGTTGCCTCAACTGGCAGTACTACAGTAATAGGAAAACCTGCATTTGTCGAATCATACTACCCGAAAACACAAATTGGTGGGTTTTTAAAAATTGTACGTCCTATAAATAAACAAGCCCAACAAATGTTATGGTTATTATTTCGATCAGATTATTATCACGAAAGCATTTTGGATCAAGTGGGTGGTGTAAATATAAATAATATTAAATGTGCATATTTGGAAGATATGTTAATCTCTGTTCCACCAAGGCAAGAACTTACTACAATCATTGAAAAAAATTTGCAACTTTCACTATTATTATCTAACATAGAAGAGAGTCTCAATTAAGACTCTCTTTTATGTTATGCATCAATTTTAGTAAGTTTTGGTATTTGGATATAATTCTTTCCTGTTCCGTTACTGGAGGTAAAAATTAGACATATCTCCGCTATAATATTGACAGCGGAAAACCGCGAAAACATTATAACGGAGGTCTTATTTATGAATACACAAACAATTTTTGAAGAACACCTGAGAAAGAGCAATCTTTCAGAGAACACGATCACGGCATACCTTTGGACAGTGAATTATTTCAATGCCCGCTATGATGCACTGACAAAAGAAAACTTGTTAGCGTATAAAGGATACCTGATGGAGTATTTTAAGCCCAAAACAGTCAATCTTCGGATACAGGCGATGAACAAATACCTGACGTTTATGGGCAAGGAGCGGTTGCAGCTTAAAGCCGTAAAGGTTCAACAGAAAAACTTTTTGGAAAACGTAATCAGCAATGCCGATTACAACTTTCTAAAAAAGCAACTCAAAAAAGACGGCAACATGGAGTGGTACTTTGTCGTCTGGTATCTGGCAGCCACAGGTGCGAGAGTCAGCGAGCTAATCCAAATCAAAATCGAGCATATTCAGATCGGGTATTTTGATTTATACACGAAAGGAGGCAAGCTGCGACGACTATACATACCGAAAAAACTGCGAGAAGAAACTCTCGAATGGCTGGAGGAATTACACCGTTCCTCCGGCTATTTGTTTCTTAACCACTATGGCGAACGAATCACAACAAGGGGTATTTCTCAACAATTGAAGAACTACGCAGACAAATATGGTCTCGACAAAAAGGTAGTATATCCTCATTCATTCCGGCATCGATACGCAAAAAACTTTCTTGAGAAATATAACGATATTGCCCTACTCGCTGACCTCATGGGACATGAGAGCATTGAGACTACGAGGATCTATTTGCGTCGCACCGCAAGCGAACAGCAAGCGCTGGTCGATAAAATTGTGACTTGGTAACAAAGAACAGCCACTCTCCGTCAAAAGAGAGTGGCTGTGATTATGAGAGGCTGTTCGAAATTTTATCAAGCGTTGAGAAATATGTTTCGATAGCATATACAATGCGGTGCTGTTCAGCAAGTGGCGGCAGCAGAAATGGAATATTGGTAAGAACATTTTTGGTCAGATGTTTTATTGTCACGCCATTACTGATTTTCTTAAGGTAGCCTATACTTTCTAAATAAAGCATAGTATAAACAAAAAATTGAGCGCTACAATCACCATAAAAGCGCACTCTGTGCAATGCATTTTGATAAAATATAGTACATTCTTTTTTCCATACACTACATCTACCGACATCGCCACCCTCACAAATTAGCAGATCTCCTTTGTTAACGGAATATCTTTCAATCTCATCTGGTTCAAATCTCATTTTCTTTATATCTGATAAGTCCGTATCATTCCACAGAATGTTTACGCTTCGCAAATATGGAAACATTTCACCAGTATTTTTTACGGAGTCCAACGTTTTACCTAATTCGATTTCTGCAATGGCTGATAAAGACACTTCTTCCCAATTCGTCGGAACAGTTTCATAATAAGAGTTATCCTCACCTTTGAAGATGACGGATTCTTTTTTGTCCCGCTTGATTTGGCCCTGCCTTATTAGTTCTTCTTTCTCGACGCGAATGCGCTCCAACAGCACAGAAGCGGGCTCATCGTTTGGGTCCTGCGGGACAAGCTTGCCGCGGATAGCAAGGTCGAGAATTTTGGATTTTATGGTCTGTATTAATTCAGATATTTTTTCTCGTTCTGAAGAAATAACATCGGAAATTTTCAAGAGATTGTTTGCGACTGAAACAATTCTGCTTTGTTCTACTTGTGGTGGTAATGGAATAAAAAGCTCTTTTAGAGAAGTTCCGTTGCAGTTTGGTTGTCCTACACCTACTGACTTACCAGTAATTTGTTCCCAATAGCAGTAACTATTAAAAAACTGATAAATATAATTTCCTGAAATACCACTTATAAGCCTTATCCTAATTAGGTAAGATGCGTATACAGAAGCATAGGGTAAATCAGAAATTAAAAATGATTTTCCAACAGTAGCACCAGTACGAGCAAAAACTATATCATTTTTATGAAGTAAATATTTTCCTGGGTCAGTAGTACTAGTAAATGGTACAGAATCCCAATCCACACAACCATCCTGAATATCAGTAATTCTAAGCAATCGATAGTCACCAGAAGATTCAGCAGAATTACTTAAACCGTATTGAATAACATCAGTAATACATCCAAGTCTCGTCCACGTCCAACTATCCGGGATCTCAAACGGTATCTCGTCCTCGATACATTTCACGCTGCCGTCCGGGAACTTCTCATAATGCAAATTATCTTCACCAACAAAGATAATGGTATCGTTCTTTACATCTTTTACTTTAAGCTTTCCTTCCTTGACCATTTGCTGCTTTTGGGCGCGAATGCGTTCCAAAAGTATGGATGCAGGCTCATTATTCGGATCCTGAGGAACGAGCTTCCCACGGATAGCCAAATCCAGTATTTTTTGCCGCAACGCTTTGGTATCCATTACTCATCCACCTCTCCAATCAATCTTTCAAGTTCTGCAACAGCTTTTACAATGTTGGCGGATTTATCCTTTATGTCTTGCAAAAGCTCCGCAAGGGTGCGATCATCCTTTTCACTCAAATCCATCCATTTAAAATCCAGTTTCAATTGATCGCGGGAGTACACTTCACCAGCCGAAAACTTTCTCCATCTGCCGTTTGGGTTTTCCTCAGAATAGGTTTGTTTTCTGTCCTGTCTGTGTCCCGAACAGTAGCAGACAACGAAATCATCCAAATCCCCGCGTTTCATAGGTTTTGTTGCAAGCGTATGTTTAATGCCCGTTCTGTAATCGTAAACCCAAATATCCTGTGTGGGTTCGCCCTTGTCAAAGAACAAAACGTTTGTTTTTACGCCATTGGCATAGAAAATGCCGGTAGGCAGTCTGAGAATTGTATGAAGGTTAAACTCCTTGAGCAGTTTTTCTCTGACCTTTACTGTGGCGCCTCCGTCGGTCAGCACATTATCAGGCAGAACAACGCCTACACGTCCGTCGGTTTTGACAATAGACATAATATGCTGCAAAAAGTTGACCTGATTGTCTGATGTTGGGATAAAATCTTCGCGAATCCCAGAAACATTACCGGCAGCCTGCGGTCTAGTCCCAAAGGGCGGATTGGCGAGAACGACATTGTACACACCAGCTTCATAATTCTCGGTTAATGAATCTTGACAAACAATAGGGCTCTTGGCGGTTCCTATATCATGGAGATATAGGTTCATTGAAGCAAGCGTAACTACCAGAGGCGTATTGTCAGCACCAAAAAAAAGCATTGTTTCTCAAGAAATTTTGCTTGGCAATTTCCTTGCTCTGTGATTTCATGTGCTCAAAAGCAGCAAGGAGAAAGCCGCCTGTTCCACAAGCAGGATCGGCAACTGTTTCGGTAATCTTCGGGTCAACGACATCGACTATCGCCTGAATCAGTGCCCGAGGTGTGAAATACTGTCCGGCACCGCTTTTTTTATCCTGCCCGTTCTTTTCAAGAATGGATTCATAAATAGCACCTTTGAAATCGCCGTCCATCATATACCAGTTCTCACCAGATACCATATCAATGACTTTCTTCAAGTGAACAGGCGCGGTGATCTTGTTTGTTGCCTTTGTAAAGATTGTGCCGATTAACCCGTCATCTTTCGCAAGCTCTTTAAGGATTTCCTCATATTTGTCAACGAGGTCTGTGCCATTTAATCCGGCAAGGTCATCCCATTTGTAGCCGTCAGGTATGGCACTGCCAAGACCGAGTTCTTCTTTTTCGGCATCCATTTTCAAAAACAAAATATAAGTAAGCTGTGTGATGTAGTCCGTAAAGCCTACACCGGCTGCAGCGAGAACATTTGCAATGTCCCAGACTTTCTTAACCAAGGTTGCTTCACTCTTTGTCTGATTATTATTTGCCATAATTTTATGCCGCCCTCAATATAAATTTAGAAAGTTCAACAATTTCTGCTTTTAATGCAGGAACACCAAAACTTGTCACAGCCCTTCTCCATAGGTCAGTATCAAACCTGTTAAGTTCCAAATCGCTAATAGCACCATCATTGATAATGTAATTACCAATCTGACGCATGATCTCCTGCTGGTCTTCCGTAAGCACTCGTTGAACTTGACCACAGTAGAGCGAAAACCTCTGTGAATATCCTTTCAGAAGACTTTTCAGCCCTCTGCTCTTTTTATAGGCGTATCTTACCAACTGGATCAAATGGGTCAGCGCCTTGATATTCTGCTTTACGTCCAAATCGTCTACATTTCCTTCTGTATCCAGGAGCTTATAATTACTCCAGATAACATACGGTGTAAACAAACGGTTTTCAGAAATAAGTCTGTCCTGTAGTTCAGACAACATGGAGTATGTTATAACTGTATCTTCGGAATTGTATATGATTCGAAGCGCCTCAATGCTGTCAGCGTTTTGATTTAGGTATTGTTCAAATGAATCAATAAAACTTCTTGCTGATTCTTTGCTAAAGCCCTTGTCAATAATCTCATCCTGATCTGGTGCCACTGCATAATATCCACGGTACATCTCAAGCAGCTTTTTTCTCGCTTCAAGATTAAGAATCAGGCAAGCAATTAAATCCTTTCTCTCTGTATTATCTTCCGAAATATTGATATATGGCGGAAGGGATCCATTTGACACAACGTCGTTTATACTGCTCGCCAAAGTTTTAGGCGCGAAGCCAAAATTTGCGATAAAGATATTCAAATGCCTTCCAAATAAGGGATCATTCTCATACCGCCGATTTACTGACGCACAATAATCGCGTAAAAGCGCAAGGTTGTCGTCAGATACTTCACCATGGGCAAGGTGCTCTAACAATTGTTCCAACTTAAGAATTTTTTCGCCCCCGCTTTTTCCTCTCGCTGGCTTTGGTATGCTCTTGTCATGCTCCGTTACCCCAACTGCATCAACAATAAAATAGCAGTCTTTCGAAGTAGCGTTGGGAGTAATCTCGTTCAGCTGATCTTCATTGATTACACGACATCCCCGTCCCTTCATCTGCGTATAAAGTACATCTGATTTAACATCGTTCATAAACAAAACAACTTCTAGGGGCTTAATATCAGTACCTGTCGCAACGAGGGTTACAGTAACAGCGATCCTGAACTCTTTTTCCGTCCGCATTTCACGAATAAGCGCATTTGAGTCACCGGCAGAATATGTAATTTTCTGCACAAACTTTTCCGGCACCTGACCGTCGTTGAATTTTTCCGCAAAAACCTTTTTAACCACCTCGACGATCTGTGTCGCATGGTTATCGTCTTTCGCAAAAATCAATGTTTTCGGAATATACTCCCATTTTTCTTCTCTATCAGGATAGAGATCAGTATATATAGCATCTCTATACGTAGTCAAAACCTTTTCCATCTGATCCGGGACAATAATAGAACGATCTAACTGCGCAGCTTTATAATCGATTCTTTTTTCTGCGACATAAGATCCTATACTATCCCGGTTTCTGGTGATTTCTTCAATCGAATCGCCTTTTTGTATAGTCCCGCCATGTTCTGTAATATTTGTTTTAATTCGATAAACACGGGCAGGAACATTCACGCCGTCAACAACCGAATCGTCGTAAGTATATTCTTCGATAATATTTTTATTGAAATAAGCATATGCTTCCGGTGTCGGCGTAGCGGTTAGCCCAAGTACAATAGCATTTTTGAAATAATTAAGTACAGACTGCCATTTTCCGTATATGGAACGATGGCATTCGTCAATGATGATAAACTGAAAATAATCAGAAGGAAGCTTTACATTCTGACCAAGATCGACTTGTGGTTGCAGTTTGTCTGTATCTTTAAAAAAGAATAGTTTCTCATCTTCTTGGTCCTCGTCTTCTTCATTGATAGCCTGCCCGGTCAGAACCGCAAATAGCTTTTGAATTGTAGAAATTACAATATCACCGTTTATATCATCAGAATTTCTCAGCCGATTGATCTGATAAATGGTGTTCATAGGCTGCTGTTTTTCAGTGCGGTCAAACTTGCTAAATTCTGTTTCCGTCTGTCTTGCAAGGTTATTTCTGTCCACAAGAAATAAGACACGCTTTACAGAAGTATAATTGAGTAACCTATATGCTGCTAAACAGGCAAGATATGTTTTTCCTGAGCCGGTTGCAAGTACTGCAAGAGCTTTTTTGTTTCCTATCTTGATGGACCGCTCAAGTTTCTCCTCAGCACCATATTGGCAGTCTCGAAGTTCACGTTTTTCTATTCTTGGCAATGCCCCATATTCGGACGACTTGCCTATAAGCTGCAACATTTTTTTAGGAGAATGCATTTCAGTCAATTCAATATAGTCGCCATCCGGATCAGAGAGCATATTTTTGAAATATATATTATTTCCGTTGGCAAGATAAACAAGCGGGACAATTCCCTGGTACCATAAACCATACCAGCCTTGCGGAGATACAGCATAACCTTCTGCCTGCTCTGCGACTTCCCTTCCAAGGTTATTTGATTCTTTTTTGGCTTCCACTACAGCAATTGCTTTGTCCTCAATAAAAAGCAGATAATCACTTTCAGTACCGCCCATCATCAAGGCCTCTTTTACTGCAGCAGTAGTATTTGGAACATAATCATTGCGAGAAACAATTTCCCACCCAGCATCCCGCAGCTGCTTATCTATCTTAACTCTTGCTAATTCTTCAGGAAACATTTTCCTTCTCCTTGTTGTACTTCTTATAACAAAATATTATCGGAAGTTATAGAGGGTAAATTCTTAGATTTTTACATTTTTTAATTCTTTCCATAAGAATATATTGATCTTTCAGTACTTAAAGGATACTACAATATAGCGGAAAAATCAAGATAATAGCCATTATTGAATACTTGAAGTCTCTAATGGACTATGATACAGTAAGGAATAGAAAGAGTACAACTGATGAACAGATAACCTATTTTATTCAAAACCAAGGCAATTTTGACGGAATTTCCATCGTCCCGGAATATCAGGAAAAATTTGAAAAGCTGGCGGAAGAAGCTATAAATTATTATGAAAATTAGAGGAGGAAACCGTCTATGGGTCATTGCGGCTGGGCTTACACGAGCGAGGCCAACAGAATTTATCACGACTGCGAATGGGGCGTTCCGGTGCATGATGACCGCCAGATGTTCGAGCATCTGACGCTGGAGTGCCTGCAGTGCGGACTGAGCTGGGGATTGATGTTGAAGAAACGGGAAATCTTCCGGCAGTGCTTTGCGAATTTCGAGTATGACAGGATCGCCGCCTATGGCGAGGAAGATGTACAGAGGATTTTGAATACGGAAGGGATGCTGAGATCCCCCAGGAAGGTTCGGGCAGTCATCAACAACGCCCGATGCTATCAGAAGATCCGCGCCGAGTTCGGCAGCTTCTGCGATTATCTGTGGGGCTATACGAATGGGAAAACGGTTTTATACGACGGACATAAGGAGGGCAGGATCCCCGTCAGCAACGGCCTGTCAGACAGAATCAGCCGCGACCTGAAAAAGAGGGGCTTTCAATTTATCGGACCTGTCACGATCTATTCCCATCTCCAGGCCTGCGGCATCATTAACGACCACGCCTGCGACTGCCCCTGCTATAAGAAAATCAACGAAACCTGTCCCACAGTAACATGGGAACCGGATCAGGAAGCAGGAATCAGCTGAAACACATACAGAAATCGAAGGGAGGCGTATAGGGATATGAAGCAGATCATCATTCATGTGGATATGGATGCTTTCTTCGCTTCTGTGGAAACCCGGGACAATCCTGCCCTGCGGGGAAAACCGCTGATCATTGGTTCTCTTCCGCAGGAAAGGGGCGTGGTTGCCACCTGCAGCTATGAAGCCAGGAAATATGGCGTCCACTCCGCCATGAATATCAAAGAAGCTTACCGGCGCTGTCCCCAGGGAATCTATATGCACCCCAACATGGATAAATACAAGGCTGTATCCGGACAGCTTCACCAGATCTGGAACACCTACGCCTCTGCCGCCGAAACCATCGCCCTGGACGAAGCATATCTTGACGTGACAAAGCAGGCGCAGAACCTGGAAGGCGCCCGTCAGATCGCCATGACCATCAAACAGCGAACCAGAACCGAGGTCGGACTTACCTGCTCTGTAGGAGTCGCTTACTCCAAGACAGCGGCAAAGACGGCAAGCGAGGAAAAAAAGCCCGACGGATATTTTGAGATCCCCACGCCCCAGGATTTTGTCGATCTGATGATCGACCGCGACGTACAGTCCCTCTACACCGTCGGGAAAATGACGGCGGAGAAGCTGTACGCTTCAGGGATCCGCACCGTCCGGGACATCCGGGAAAGTCCGGAAGAGGTCATCCGGCTTCTTGGAAAACAGGGGCAATGGATCACAAATCTCGCCTTTGGGATCGACGAGCGGAAAGTCACGCCCTACCGCCCTCAGGACGCGAAATCCATCGGACGTGAAGTCACGTTCCAGGAGGATGTGAACCATTACGGGCTTTTGAAGGATGTTCTGGTCCTGCTTGCGCTGTGTGTTGACCGCAGGGCGAAACGATACGGTCTGTACGGAAACGGTGTAACCTTAAAGCTCACTTACTTTGACATGAAGGGAATCACCCGCTCCCGGCTCACACCCGCCTGCGATAACGCCGTCATGATCTGGCAGGAAGCAGCCAGGCTGTTGGAAAATGTGGAAAGGCGCCCTGTTCGCCTGATCGGCGTGAGCATATACAATCTGTCCAGCGAGGAGGGACGGCAGCTCACTTTGGAAGATTATAATACAGACGCCAGACAGCGTCAGGATGCAGAGCAAAAAAAGCTTCTAGACGCCCTGCAGAGCCGTTATCATCTGGATTTTGCCGGACATCTGGATCAGATTTATCAGATGGACACCCTCCATAGAACGGTTGAGTACATGCGGAAACACATAGGACAAAGTTAATCAAAGGAGACACTGCCATGCTTACTATTTCCCTTTGCGATGACAACGCACAAGAGCGCGCATATATGAAAACTCTGGTCCTTGACTGGTCTGTTCAGTCTGGGACTTCGGTCAGCATCCAGGAATATCCTTCCGCAGAGGCTCTGCTGTTCTACTATTCCGACTGTCCCCCTGATATCCTGCTTCTTGACATCGAAATGCCCGGGCTGTCCGGCGTTGAGCTGGCGAAGCGGCTCAGACAGGACGGCGACAAGCTCCTGCAGATCATTTTCATCACGGCGTACTCGGATTACATCGCGGAAGGATACGATGTGGCGGCGCTGCACTATCTTTTAAAGCCTGTTTCGCGGGAAAAGCTCTTCGCGGTGCTGTCCCGGGCAGTAGAAAAAATTGCGGACGACGGCAAAAAACTGCTGTTTAAGCTGTCCGACGAAACTGCGCTGGTGTCGGTCCGTGATATCAGTTATATCGAGGTTCTGAAAAATTACATTACGATCCATGCCGGACGGGACTATACCCTCAAGATGCCTCTCAAAGAGATTGAAACCGAACTCGACGATAGGTTTCTGCGGGTGGGACGGTCATACATCGTCAATCTCTTCTTCATTACCAGGGTCACACGCTCGGAAATTTTCCTGAAAGGCGGAGAATCTATTCCCCTGCCCAGGGGCGCCTACGAAAAAGTAAACCGTGCCATCATCGGGATACGCCGATGAAATTGCCGTACAACTGTCCCGCTTGTCAGAATGATCGTGAGAGCTGCGAAGCAGCGTAACAATCCGTAATCATTTTTGGACCCCCGAATCATATCATATGAAAAAAAGAAAAGCAGGTGAAGAATATGCTCGGAAAACGTGCTGCCAGACAGATTGAGGCGTATCAGCAGGAGCTTTTGAAAACACATTTTTTAGAGGTAGACAATATGTATCGCAAAATGCGGGGCTGGCGGCACGACTACCGGACTCACATCCAGGTGCTGAAGTCCTATACGGACAATGGGGATTTGGAGGCGATCGCAAAATATCTCGACGATCTGGAGACCGACCTTTATACTGTCGATACGGTGATCAAAACCGGCAACCCGATGACCGACGCGATCATAAATTCCAAGATCGCCCTTGCAAACGACCGGGGAATCAAGGTGGAGATCGATGCCCAGATTCCGGTTTTGCTCACGATTTCGGCAGTGGATCTCTGCACGGTTTTGGGAAACCTCTTTGACAACGCCATAGAGGCCAGCGAGAAGCTTCCTGAGGATAAGCGGGTGATCCGGGTCTATATCGATTTAAAGGGCAATCAGCTCTATATCTCTTTCTTAAATTTCACCTCGGGCGGGAAGCTTACGAAGATCGGCAATCTTTTTAAGAGCACCAAAGGCGGCGAACACGGCCTGGGACTGGGAAGGATAGACGACGTGGTAAAGCGCCTCGGCGGCTACATCTCCCGGAATTCCGAAGAAGGAGCTTTTACCACTGAGATCCTGCTGCCCCTTGGCGAATCATAGAAGAAATATTGTGGTCTCTGCAATTGTTACAGTTCACTTTCAATTCATCCCCTGATAACCACATTTCGTCCCCGAATTGACACATTCGGGGATTTTTGTGTTATGCTGGATCCATCATCAAATGAATTACCATAAATAAGAAATCATCACAAAAAGAAAGTGATCTTATTATGAAAAAGGAAAATGAGAAAAAGGGAAAAGAAAAACCACAGTATGGCATGGTGAAATGTCTTTGCTACTTTTTCAGCCGGGCGAAAAAATACCGTCCTGAAACCCTGGTGCTGTTGTTTTTGCAGATTTTATTCAATGTTTCAAGCGCTGTCTTCGGGTTTTATATGTCCCCTATGATCCTCTCCTGTCTCGAGAATCACAGCACCGCCCAGGAGCTTCTCTTAACCGCGGCGTTCTTTATCGGCGGATGTTTTGTTTCCGACGCAATGCTGCGCTACATCGGAAACGGTGCAGGAGTCAGCGGGGTAAAGAGCGGCTATCAGATCGAACTGCGCGCTAAAATTTTGCAGGAGCTCATCGACAAACTCACCTCCACATCCTACTGCCACTGCCTGGACAACCAATATTTAAGAGCGGCGGACCGGGCCATTGACGCCTGCTCCGGCAATAGCCAGGCTGCCGAAGGAACCTGGAACACGCTGCAGAACCTGGCGGTGAACATCGTCATGTTTGGGTTCTTCACCGCCATGCTCACCCACATCCATCCTCTGATATTCGCCGTGACAGTGGTCTTAAGCCTCACAGATTTTGCGGTGTCCGGCTATGTTTCCAGATACAACTACCGCCACCGGGAGGAGCGGTCGCATATAGATCGGCAGGCAAACTATCTCAGATGGCTTCCGGGACAGCTTTCCATCGCCAAGGATGTCCGGCTCTTCGGGCTTACGAGTTGGATCAACCGGCTCACTGACAAAGCCTTCGCGACCCGCCAGGCCTACGCCAGACGGGAGCATACCTTCTACCTGATCGGCACCTTTTCCAGTATGCTCATAGAAGCCTTACGAAACGGCGCGGCCCTGTTCGTCCTCCTTAAAATGTGTATCGAAAACGGCATGGGCGCGGCCCAGTTCATGCTCTACTTTTCGGCTGTGAACTCCTTTAACGGACGCTTTAACGGCATATTAAACAGTCTTCTGGACCTGAAAAACAAGTGTCTGGAGCTTTCCTGCATGCTGGAATTTTTAAACCGTCCCGAGCCCTACCGCTTCGGCGAAGGGATGCCTGTCCCAGCCGACTCCCCACATGAGATCCGCCTGGAAAACGTAAGCTACCGCTATCCGGAATCTGACCGAAAGATCATCGACCGCTTAACTCTCACGATCAGGCCCGGGGAAAAGGTGGCCGTCGTGGGCTTAAACGGGGCAGGCAAGACGACCCTGATGAAGCTCATCACCGGCCTTTTGGATCCCGACGAAGGCAGGGTGCTCTTAAACGGCACCGATATCCGAAAATTCAATCGCACAGAGTATTATACCCTTTTTTCGGCGGTGTTCCAGCACTTCAATCTGTTCGATATCACCATCGCCGAAACCGTGGCCCAGTCGGCAACCGACATTGACGCAGCGCGGGTCACGGACTGCCTGGAAAAGGCCGGACTGGCCAAGACCATACAGGATCTGCCGAAGGGGATCGATACCCACCTGGGACGGGAGGTCTATCTGGACGGCGTGGTGCTGTCGGGAGGCCAGACCCAGCGGCTGATACTGGCAAGGGCTCTCTATAAAAACGGCGCCATATTGGTCCTCGATGAACCCACGGCGGCGCTGGATCCCTTAGCCGAACGGGATCTGTATGAAAAATACAACGCGATGTCCGAGGGAAGGACCTCGCTCTTTATCTCCCATCGCCTGGCCTCGACCCAGTTCTGCGACAGGATCCTGTATCTGAAAGACGGGCAGATTGCCGAGGAAGGCAGCCACGAGAACCTGCTTAAGCTTGGGAAAGAGTACGCCCATCTGTTTCAGGTTCAGGCCAGATATTATCAGGAAGATTACGGGAAGAACTTAACTTGTGTACCTGAAATATAGTATTTGAAGTACTCGAACGGAAGCAGAATTCAGTTCGGGTAAGGAGGTAATATAGATGTCGGATAAGTCTGATAAAATGTCCTGGGGCGAGGCGCTTAGGTTCAATCTCCGGGCAATCAAGCTTTTAAACTCCCAAAACAGGCTGATGTTTCCTTATATGGTGTTCAAGGCTCTTTTCCAGACAGCCTTTTCCTATGTTTCACTGTTTGTGACGGCAAGGCTGATCGGGGAACTGGCGGGAGAACGCAGAGCGGAGAAGCTGATCTTCTGGACGGTGTTCCAGCTCCTTTCCACGGCAGTCTTCGCCATGATCAACGGCGTGATGCGGCATGCTTATGAAGTCAGGGCCGTGAATTTCCCGTACAATATCAGGCGCATCGAGGACGGAAAGTACCTGTCCATGGACTACAGCGACGTGGAGGATCAGCGTGTCCGTGATTTAAGAGACCAGACACGCCAGAACGGCAATTGGACCGGATGGGGCTTTTTAAGGATCCAGAGAGAGTTCGAGAGGCTCTTATCCAGTGTGTTCAACATTTTGGGTGCGGCAGCGATGTCCGTCGGCCTGTTCTTAAGCAGAGTCCCTGAGGGCAGTCCCTATGGGTTCCTGAACAGTCCCCTCACAGCCCTCGGCTTTTTGGCGCTTACGGTTCTCTGCGCCGGAATCACTCCCTGTTTCAACATAAAAATGATGGAGGGCAATGCCGCTCTGAGCGATAAAGTGAGATTTGGAAACAGACTCTTTTCCCACTTCGGCTTTTTAAAGCAGGATCCGGACTCCATGGTCGACTACAGAATGTATGGACAGAACGAGGGCTTTATCAAATATTACAACTGGCTTCCCGGCGGGAACCCCTGGTATTCCAAAGGTCCCTTTGCTCAGTTCGAAAGGAGAATCGGCGGACTTATGAAGATCGGCGCTGTTTTCGGCGAGAAGCTTCTGCTGTGCGTGATCTATCTTTTCGTCTGCCTGAAAGCCCTGGGCGGCGCCTTTGGCTTAGGCGAGGTCACTCAGTACGTGGGCGCAGTCACAAAGTTCATCAGCGCTTTCACCCAAAGTATCACCATATTAAATAATTTCCGTATTAATGCGAAATTCCTGAAAGACATCTTTGCCTTCCTGGACATTCCCAACAAAATGTATCAGGGCACCCTGACCACCGAAAAGCGCCGCGACCGGAAGTACAGCGTGGAATTTAAGGACGTGAGTTTCAAATACCCGAATTCCGACAGATGGACCCTGCGGCATGTTTCGGTGAAGTTCCAGGTTGGGACGAAGTTAGCCGTGGTGGGAGAAAACGGCTCGGGGAAATCCACCTTTATAAAGCTTCTCTGCCGCCTCTACGACCCCCAGGAAGGGGAAATTCTCCTAAACGGCGTGAACATCCAAAAATACCGCTATGACGAGTATATCGCCATCTTTTCCGTGGTTTTCCAGGACTTCTGGCTGATGCCCCATAAGCTTGGGCAGAACGTGGCGGGCTCCTGCGACGTGGATGAGAAACGAGCCGTCAAATGCCTGGAAGATGCGGGCTTCGGAGAAAGGCTAAAGGAACTTCCGGACGGCCTTGAAACCTGGCTCGGCAAGGATTTTGATGAGGACGGGATCGTGACCAGCGGCGGCGAACGCCAGGAAATCGCCATCGCCCGGGCGCTTTATAAGGACGCTCCCTTTATCGTCCTGGACGAACCCACCGCCAGCCTGGATCCCATCGCCGAGGCGGAAATCTATCAGAATTTTGACAACATTGTGGGCGACCGCACCGCTATCTACATTTCACACAGACTGTCCAGCTGCCGCTTCTGCCGGGAAATCCTGGTGTTCGCGGACGGCAGGATCGTGGAACAGGGAACCCACGACAGCCTGATCGCGGCCGGTGGAAAATATAAAGAACTGTGGGAGGCACAGGCAAAGTATTATGAGAAGAAAACAGGAAATCAATGATTTCCTGTTTTCTTCGCTTGATGATTCGTTTTTCAAAGATAAGACTTTTAGATTTCCTATGGCTGGATTTCCCATGGTCGGGAATTTTTCTTTAAAATTTCCTATGGCATAGGATCTTTCTTTAATTCTTCAACTTCTCCTTTATTGTATATACTGCTGTCTGAAACCACGATTTCGATGGCGCCGCCGATGGGATCAAAGGCAAGGATGCGCTCCCTGTTGCCGGCATCCTCCGTGGATATCGTTACCTCAACGCAATTTTTATCTTCCCTAAGCGCCGCAGTACTGACAAAAGACAACTCTCCGGTCCCCATCGCCCGGCTGATATTCACCATCAGTTCCGTAAGGTAGGCTTCGGAATAAGTTGCCGCCTTAAAAATGACCCGGTCTTCGCTGAGGGTCGGATTCAAATTGAAAACCATCTGACGGTTTTCCGGAGTATCTTCGGTCAGCAAAACAACCCAACAGCCGTTCTGATCCATATAAGAACCACCCCAGGCTTCCTCATAAGCCGTTAAAGCACCGGTATCCCCGGGATGATCCGTAACCGGCCGGTCGATTCCAGTAATGGATGCAGCGGAATCTTCATCCTGGGAAGTGTTCTCCCCTTCTGCGGAAGCGTAATTCCCTATCTCACTCGAGGATATTTCCCCCTGTAAATTCTCCTTTCTCTCCTGATCAGGCTGCTTTTCCTGTAAATTTTCCTTTCTCTCCTGGTCTGGCTGCTTTTCCTGTAAATTTTCTTTGCTTTCCTGAGTCGGCTGCTCTACATCTTCATACTTTACAAAGGCATCCGGCTTTTGAACCTCACCTTTACCTTCCACATTATCAAGGATCCAGACGTACTGCCAAATGACCGTTCCCAATATTGCCACAAGGCAAAAACAAGATAATACAGAAGCCGCCCTTTTCATCTGTTTTCTTTTTTCCTTCTGATACTGATCCCTGCGCCGTAAGACACTTTCGGCAATTTCTTCAGTACTCTTCATAAACAAAACCCTCCTTTTCCAGTTCGGATTTCAGCGACAATTTTGCCCGATAAATAAGATTTTCAATTTGACGCCTGCTCTTTTTCATGACCTGCGCGATCTCGCCGCGATCAAACTCTTCAAAAAAGAGCAGATACAATACCTGCCGATATTCCGGTTTTATCCTTCGCAAAGCCCTGTGAACGACGATTTTCCTTTCCTCTTTGAGGTGGACCGATTCGATATTTGCCTCCTCGTCTTCCCGATCAAAAAAGGTATCCTCCATAGACTCATCCACGAACACTTCCGGGATTTTGGAGCGGTGGCGGATAAAATCGATGGCAACATTTCTTCCAATCGTATAGAGCCAGGTCTTAAAGGAACATTTGCCCCAAAAGTGCGGCTTCCTGGTCACAAGCTTTACAAAAACATCCTCCATCAGATCTTCGGCCGTTTGAATGTTCCCCACAAAGCTGTTCAAATACAAAACCAGACCGTCCTTATATTCTTCTATGATCTCGACAATGCCGCCATCATCACCATCAAGGAAACGGCGGTAGCTACTTGCACCGTTATCCATTGACCTCTCCTTTCTCACATATGTTTAGGATTAACCCCTTCACTTATTAGACGTTCGTTTTTCCGGTTTCTCTCACCTTTTTCACAAATAATTATAACCTTTTTCAAAACTATTTTCCAAAGTAAATTCAACCATAACAGACGTCTCAAAGTAAATCCCATTTTTAGAATCCACCATGGGATTTACTTTGGGAATTTACTTTGGGAATTTACACTTCATGAAACACCCCTTTCAAACCAAGTTCTCCTATTGACAGACGGTCGGTATACCGATATAATATAAATAGGGAAAGGATGAAAGAGATGAATCTTCAAAGCTATCTTGATAAACAAAATATAACGAAATATCGCCTGTCGAAGCTCAGTGGCGTCCCAAAAACGACTGTGATAGATATATGTACTGGAAAAAGTTCTCTTCGAAAGTGTTCAGCCTATACCGTACAGCAGCTGGCCAAAGCGCTTGGGTGTACGATGGAATACATGATGTCTTTGGATGATGCAGGGACAGAATATGACAGCAAAACAGGACTTCCGATGAACCGTGAATATCTGGAATGCGGACTCCCGCCATATCTCAAAACATCGATTGAGAATATGATCGCTTCGTGGAAGAAAGTCGATGGTGGGGAAAAGGATGCCCATTGGGATCTGTATTGGTGTGAATTGAATGCAGACATCAACTCCGCAGAGGTGGAACAGGAAATTTCATCGGAGCAGGCAAGGTATTTGCGTGAGAAGTATTTGAGAATGAAGAGAGGCGACCCGGATGATTGATTTTACCAAATTTCCCGTTCGGAACAAAACCTATGCCGGTGCAAACGGAAGCAAGCTGTCTGTGATATACGATGGGAATCTGTATATGCTGAAATTTCCGGCCGCTCCTTTCATCAACAAGGATATGAGTTATGCGAACGGCTGCATTTCGGAATATCTCGGATGACAACACCGCATAAAGCATGACAACAACATCAGCGGTGCGGCGGTAATCAGAAATCCAAAATATAAGACCAAA
>CANQBS010000011.1 GCA_947589075.1 uncultured Acetatifactor sp. | reverse complement strand
GGTCTGTACGCCGTTGATGATAAATCCCTTATCAGGATCGCAGGAGAAACTTCTTACACCTACTCTGGCGCTCACCTCGTCATAAGCCTCGTTCCTTCTCTGCAGGGTTGCGGTTACGGTATAAAGATAAGGATCATCGATGTTCCATCTGTGGGCATTGGGAACAGGGATCACAACCTTGGTATCATCCGCAGGACGGCAGGCGTAGCCCACTTCCTTTCCCTCCGCATCCTTGATGGAATACAGGACGGTGAAATTCTCGTCCGGATTGGTCACGTAGGAAACAATCTCAAACTTTGCGCCGCCGCAGTGGTCGCAGGGCTTCGGCGTCACCTGGATGCCGGGACCTCCGAAATAATCCAGGTCAAAATGAGTATTGGGAACGCTGACCAGGTTCACGCCCCGGTACAGGCCGCCGTAAAAGGTAAAGTCTGCGGACTGGGGATATACGCTGTCCTTATATTCATTGCTGCAGGCAACGGTAAGGATATTGAGCCCGTCTTCTCTGCAAAGATCCGTGATATCCGCGCGGAAGGTGGAATAACCGCCCTCGTGATAAGCTGCCTTTGCTCCGTTCACATATACAGTAGCCTGCTGGCCTGCCGCCAGGAATTCCACATAGACCCTGCCGCCGGGAAGGGGCTGCTTCGGAGTCTCAAAGGCTTTCACGTACCAATAGGTGCCCCGGTCATAGGAACCGTTCCCGTCCTGACCGTCCACTGCGTTCCAGGTATGAGGCAGATTGATATGCTCTCCTTCCAGATCCCTGAACGCTTTCTTCAGCAGCTTTCTCTTGCCGGAAAAAAGTGTCTCCTTAATGCTTAAATCCAGCACGTCTATAGCCTTTTTCGTAAAGATCCAATCGGCATTTAAATTAATAACGTTGCGCATTTCTTCCTCCTTTAATCGTTTAAAAATCCTCACAGTTTATGAGAATGGGGACTCTCCTCAGAAAGCCCCCACGCTCTGTTTACCTTCATTGTATTATATTTGATCAGGCCTTTGCCCGGCGCTTTTCCAGTTCAGCCACGTTCGCTTCTACCTTCTTCTTATCCAGAGGATAAATGAACAGAAGGGCAAGAGCTACCGCTCCCAAACCTACCGCAGGGATAATGCAGGAAAGGTTGAAGATCTGGGATGTAACGGCAGGATCAAACTGGGTTGCCTGACTGTATCCGATCATGGACAGAAGTCCGCCGATCATACCGGAGGAGAAAGCCTGCCCCAGCTTACGTGCAAAGGAATATACCGAGTAGATGGTACCGTCTTCGCGGACACCGTTCTTCACCTCCGCATCATCGATAACGTCTGTGATCATTGCCCAGATAACGGTATTGAAGAATCCAAGTCCGATATAGGCCAGGGTGTAGAACGCTACGTAAACGTAAGCATTCGCCGGTCTCGCGATGAGACACACGATGTAAACAACCGCGCCGAAGGCACAGGAAATAATGGACAGTTCCTTTTTCCCGATCTTGGCGGCAAGCTTCGATGCAAAGGGAGCGCAGATCACCAGCATGGCGATGCTGCCTGCCATTGCGGAAGCGGACTGTGCAGCTGCAGTATTATAGTAATTGGGGAATACATAGCCTGCCATTCCCTGCATGCCCAGCATACCCAATAACAGCAGGATCGCGGCGGCGATGATGCCGAGGAGGGCACGGTTGGTAACAAGGCTCTTCAAAAGCTTGCCCACGTCCAGCTTCTGCGTATTGGCAGGAACCTCAACACGTTCCCGTACCAGATTAAAGCAGAGCAGATAGCATGCGATGGCACAGACGGAGAACACGCCTGCAATGATGGTCATGCGGCCGCCGTCAAGGACCGTATTCCCATCCACTACCTTATAAGCCACCAACGGGGTTCCAACGCCGATCACAAGACCCGCCAGGGTAGCGCCGATGGTCCTCCAGGTGGAAAGATCCGCACGATCCTTGGGGTCTGCGGAAACTGCAGATGCCATGGAACCGTAAGGGATGTTGATGGATGTATAGAAGATGGATCCCCAGAGGATGTAGGTTAAGAACATCCAGAATACCTTAAAAGCATAAGGCATGTTGGCAAATCCGGACTGATAGATCAGGAAGGAAGCGATTGCCACCGGACCGCACATGCGCTTGATCCAGGGTCTGAACTTGCCGTCCTTGGTGGGCTTGGAACGGTCCACGATCTGTCCCATGGTAACGTCCGTCACCGCGTCCACAAAACGCGCAGCCATCATCAGGCCGCCTACTAAAATCCCATCTATACCCATGATATCGGTATAGAACTTCATCATGAAGCTGGAGGAAAGGATGAAGGTAAAATCGTTACCGAAATCACCGAACATATACCCCAGCTTGTCGCTCATACCAAAAGGCTTGGTACTGCTAACGCTTGTTTTTGCCATTTCATTAACCCTCCTTAATCTTATTTATCACTTTCAATGGCAGCTTCCGATCCCCTTACCCCTGGAGATCCACAGATAAAATCTCTCTTTTTCCCTATCATTTTAACTTTAACATAGTTTTCCATTTATCGTGAGTATATTTTTTGGTATTTTTCGTATGATTTTTATTTTAACTTGATTTTTGCTAAAAATTGTACGATAATAAGATATGGTTTTTTGACTTTTTTCACAAGATTTGTAATTAGTATCTTCAGGAGGACTCTTCATGAAGCACGAAGCGGAACTGATCTTTTTTCAGAACCTTTTAAAAAATTACAACATTCCCTATGGGATAATAAGAAACAGCAGCGATATAGAATCCGTCTATTGGGGGATCAGCAAATTCATGAAACCGATCTGGAGCCAGGAGGATCTGTTCCGGCACCTGGTCTCCTATTGCAGTCCCAACACGATCTACCGTTTTCGGGATTCTTTTCTGTGCCACTATCTTTTCTTCCGGTTTCCGGAAGAGGAATGCTTTTATTTTATCATAGGACCGTATATGACGGGTCCGGAAACAGATCAGGATCTTGTCGATCTCCTGATCCGGATCGGGCTGTCCCCCGCCGCATTACAGCAGGCAAAGAATGCCTACCGTGATATTCCCGTGATATCGGATGACAGCGCGCTCCTCTCCCTGGTCAATACCTTCGGGCAGCAGATCTGGGGCGGCATCGACCGCTTCACCTTAGAAGATATCCTGGATACAGATGACCTTAACCCCCTGAAGGAGCGGTATGCCGCCGACCCGGATGCTTCTGCAGACGCTTCGTTAAATATGAAGCTTCTGGAAGAGCGTTACGCCCGGGAAAATAATCTCATGCAGGCCATTACCCTGGGGCAGACCCACCGGGCTGAGATGATCATCAACACCCTGCGGGGCACACAGCTGGAAGAAAGGACTACCCCTCCTATCAGAAATCTGAAAAATTACGCCATCATCACCAATACCCTGTTTCGTAAGGCTGCGGAGGCAGGCGCGGTGCATCCCTTCTACATCGACGGTCTCTCCTCCGATTTCGCCAGGCAGATCGAACAGGCCCGGACAGTAGAAGCTGTTTACCAGGTTCTGAAAAAAATGGCTCACAAATATTGTCTGCTGGTTAAAAATCATTCCATGAAGGGCTACTCCCTTCTGGTGAGCAAGGTGCTTACCAGGATCGATTCCGACCTGACCGCGGATCTGAGCCTGAAAGCCCAGGCCGATCTGCTGGAGGTCAATTCCAGCTACCTTTCCGCTCTGTTTAAAAAGGAAACGGGAACCTCCCTGACGGAATATGTGAACCGGAAACGGGTGGAGCACGGCATCTTTTTGTTGAATTCCACCAGCCTACAGATCCAGAGCATCGCACAGCGCTGCGGGATTCCGGATGTAAATTATTTCACGAAGATTTTTAAAAAATATGTGAAAATGACTCCCATGGAATACCGCAGAAGCCTGTTCCCTTACAATACAATGGACACGCAGTACAACGGGCGAGTAAACCGTGACGAAGACCATATCGGCAACACGCACTGACTGACATCCGTCAATTCCGGAATTCCTCCGCTTTCTTAAGCCGCTCCTGAAAGATCTTTTCTTCTCCCTGGCTGGTGGGATGATAATATTTCCTGTCCTTTAAGCTCTCAGGCAGGCAGGTCATGCGGGCGATCTTTTCTTCCGTATCGTGGGCGTAGATATAGCCCTCCCCATAATGCAGTTCGCTCATGAGCTTTGTGGGGGCGTTGCGGATCACCAGGGGAACCGGCTCTGAAAGCATTCTCCTTGCGTCCTCCTTTGCCGTCTCATAGGCGATATACAGGGAATTGGACTTGGGCGCCAGAGACAGGTACACCACCGCCTCTGTCAGGTTCACATTGCACTCCGGCATCCCGTTAAAATGGCAGGCCTGGTACGCCGCCACGCACAAAGGCAGGGCGTGGGCGTCCGCCAGCCCCACATCCTCGCTGGCAAAGCGGATCAGCCTTCTGGCCACATAAAGAGGATCCTCTCCCGCCTCCAACATCCGGGCAAGCCAGTAGACCGCCGCGTCCGGGTCGCTGTTGCGCATGGATTTATGCAGGGCGGAAATGAGATTGTAATGCTCCTCTCCGTTTTTATCATAAAGCAGGGACTTTTTCCCGATGGCCTGCTCCACAGTTTCACGTTTCACCGTAATGGAGCCGTCGGAGCCAAGATCCCCGTTTAAAACGGACATTTCCAGGGTATTCAGGGCGGTCCTTCCGTCCCCGTCCGCAAAAGCGGCGATAAACTCAAGAAGCTCCTCTTCTATGTGCACCACATTGTCCCCGAAACCTCTCCTGTCCTTGAGAGCCCTGTGAAGCAGAGTCAGGATATTCTCCTTTGTCAGGGCGTTTAAAACAAAAACCTTGCACCTGGACAAAAGCGCGGAATTGATCTCGAAGGAGGGATTCTCCGTGGTCGCGCCGATCAGGGTAATGCTCCCTTTTTCCACATAGGGCAGGAAAGCGTCCTGCTGGGATTTGTTGAAGCGGTGGATCTCATCCACGAACACCACGGTGCGGACCCCCGAGAAACGCTGGTTCTCCGCCTGCTTCATCACATCCTTGATCTCCTTGATGCCGCTGGTCACGGCGCTGAAATCAATAAAGCCGCAGCGGGTGGTATTGGCGATGATCCGGGCCAGGGTGGTTTTGCCCACACCGGGGGGACCCCAGAAGATCATGGAGGACACCATATCCTTCTCGATCAGCTGACGTAAAATCTTCCCTTTTCCCAGAAGATGCTCCTGCCCGATAAAATCCTCCAAAGTCTGGGGGCGCAGCCGGCTTGCCAGTGGATCCAGAAAGGAAACCTGCGGGCTGTCAAATAATGATAATTGTTCCATCAGCTGCCTCCATTTTTAACCGGGAATTTCCGCGTCATCCTGCGAAACCCGCCCGGCACGGACCCGTGCCTTCTGTCTTCAGCGTTTCGCAAGCTCCGAGGTGATCTCCTCCCAGGTGATCTCTTTTTGCGCCATCAGCACCATCATATGGTAAAGAAAATCGCTGATCTCATACCTGACCTCATTGGGATTGGGATTCTTGGCGGCAATGACGATCTCCGTGGCTTCCTCTCCCAGCTTCTTCAAGATCTTGTCCAGACCCTTATCAAAGAGATAATTAGTATAGGAACCTTCCTTGGGATTGATTTTCCGGTCCCGGATCACCTCAAAGACCTCTTCGAATACCTTTAAGGGATTGGATTCCTCTTTCACGGTCTCTTTTTCCACGATCTGGTGAAAGAAGCAGCTTTTTGCCCCGGTGTGGCAGGCGGGTCCGATCTGATGCACTTTTGCCAGGATAGTATCCATATCGCAGTCGGCATAGAGGGACCTGACGTATTGGTAATGGCCGCTGGTCTCCCCTTTTACCCAGAGTTGTCTGCGGCTGCGGCTGTAATAAGTCATTTTCCCGGTATGTATAGTAGTCTGGTAAGCAGTCTCATTCATATACGCCACCATAAGGACCTCCTGGGTCTTATCATCCTGGGCCACCACAGGCACCAGACCGTCGCTGTTCTTTTTAAAATCCTCCCAACGAAAAGCGGCATCCAGGGTCGCCACCGGGATTCCGTTTTCCTGACAAAGCTGCTTCAGGCTCAGAACTTCTCTGACATTGTCATTGATGCAGTTGCCGGTCACCCCGCAGATGTTTTCAAAAGAGAAAATATCCATCAGCTTATTGAGAGCCACCTGATTGATCTGCACATAGAAAGGAATATCCAAAAGCTCCGCCGTTTCCCGGATCATATGGGGATTCATTAAAAGCAGGGCGGAGACATGGGTCCGGATCAGATCCAGGTTGCCTTCCAGCACGGCCACCTCATCGCAGGCCGCCAGGAGTTTCTCCCTGCCGAACCTTTTGGAAGCCTCCTCCGTCAGCCCGGCATTGGATGCATTTTCGTAATTTAAGACGATTCTTCTGCAGCCGGCGTACAAAAGCTTCTTCACGTCCTCCAGCCGGCGGATATGACCTGCCCCGATCACCTCCAGATCCACTGCGGAGCAGATCTCCCGGATCACATCAAGGGCCTCCTCATGCAGCCTGTCGGCGCTCTGTACCTTATCCTCCGGTCCAAAATCCGAATGGGCCAGTTCATTGGCCGCCCTTGCGGACATATCAAAGACGATGAGCTCATCCGCATTGTTTTCGCTGTAATATTTTGCAAGCCTTACCGGATCCGTATCTACCACGGTCACATCCTTTAAACTGCGCACAGCCTTGCCGTAATACAGGTAGATACAGGGAACAAATTTTTTAACGATCATGAGACGCTCCTTTTATCATAAGTTATAAGGTTGTCATAAGTCATAAGGTTATCATAAATTATAAGATCCCCTTGGTGCTCAGGACGCCGTTCACTCTCTCATCAAAGCTGCAGGCCTGGTCCAGAGCCTTGGCAAATGCCTTAAAGACGGCTTCGATCATGTGGTGAGTATTGCCTCCGGAAAGCATTCTGATATGAAGATTCATCCCGGCGCTGTAGGACAGGGCGTAAAAGAATTCCCGCACCAGCTCTGTATCCAGATCTCCCACCTTCTGAGCCGGAAACTGGCAGTCAAATACCAGGTATGGGCGCCCGCACAGATCCACTGCGCACAGGGCAAGGCTTTCATCCATGGGAAGGAGGAAAAAGCCATAACGGCGGATCCCTTTTTTATCTCCCAGGGCATCCCTGATGGCCTGTCCCAGGACGATGCCGGCGTCCTCCGCCGTATGGTGTCCGTCCACCTGAAGATCTCCGTCCACCCTGCATTTTAAATCGAAAAACCCATGTTTGCAGAAACCTTCCAGCATATGATCCAGGAATCCGATGCCGGTATGGATATCCGCCTGACCTGTGCCGTCCAGGTTCAGGATCATTCGGATATCCGTTTCCTTTGTCTTGCGGCTGACTGTTGTACTGCGTACCATATTTCCCTCTTTTCTGCGCCTGATAGACGCCATTTTGAGATGCCTTTCTGCATACGCTGCCCAGCAGATGCTGTTGTGCATATGCCGTCCTGCAAATGCTGTTCTGATAAAGTTTTCTCAAAGTTATCCACAATTTAGTCAAAGTTTTTGACCAATTTGGTCAAATTGACCCATCCGGTCATTTCTTTGCCTTAAACAACTTTTCCTTAAACACCTTTGTCCTCAAATCTTACCCGGATGCTGTTCTCATGGGCGGTAAGACCTTCTTTTCTGGCAAAGAGCTCAATATCCCCGTGGACTCTCTCAAGGGCTTCCCTGGAATAAGCGATGATACTGGTCTTTTTCAGGAAATCGTCCACATTTAACGGAGAAAAGAACCTTGCCGTCCCATTGGTGGGAAGGATATGATTCGGACCCGCATAGTAATCCCCCAGAGGTTCGGATGAATAATCTCCCAGGAAAATCGCCCCTGCGTTGCGGATCTTCGTCATCACCTCAAAGGGATTGCGCATCAGGATCTCCAGATGCTCCGACGCAATGGCGTTGGCTGTCTCCACCGCGTCCTCCAGACTGTCCGCCAGGAGGATATAGCCGTAATGCTCCAGGGATTTGGAAATGATCTCCTTCCTCTCCAGCCTCTGGAGGAAAATATCCGTCCATTCAGACACCCTTTGGGCCAGTTCCTTCGAGGTAGTAATGAGAATGGCGCTGGCCATTTCATCATGCTCCGCCTGGGACAACAGATCCGCCGCCACGTATTCCGGTCTGGCCGTTTCGTCCGCAAGCACCAGGATCTCGCTGGGTCCGGCAATGGAATCGATGCTCACATAGCCGTAGACCGCCTTTTTCGCCAGGGCGACAAAAATATTGCCCGGTCCCGTAATCTTGTCTACCTTGGGAATCGACCGGGTTCCAAAGGCCATGGCAGCCACAGCCTGGGCGCCTCCTGCCCTGAAGACCCTGTTTACTCCGGCAATATCCGCCGCCACCAGGGTGCCGGGATTGATCTTCCCTTCCCTGTTGGGAGGCGTGGTCATGATGATATCCTTCACGCCGGCCACCTTAGCCGGGATCACATTCATCAGCAGGCTGGAGGGATACGCCGCCTTCCCGCCCGGCACATAAACCCCGGCCCTCTCTATGGGGGTGATCCGCATTCCCAGGATACTTCCGTCCTCCTTCGTCTCAAACCAGCTGGTGCGCAGCTGCCTGGCGTGGAAGGCGCGGATATTTTCTGCGGAACGCTTCAGTACCTCTATAAAGGCAGGCTCCACCTGCTCATAGGCCTCTTCTATTTCCTTTCTGCTCACCCGGATATTGGAGTCGTTCAGGGCAAAATGGTCCAGCTTTTCGGTATACTCAAACAGAGCCTGATCTCCCTTTTCCCTTATGTCTTTTATGATGGCATTCACCGTCTCTTCATACTGTCCGTAATTGTTGGGACTTCTTTTCAATAAATCATTTAAGATATCCGCCCTGGTCTCAGGGGTCAAATCTATGATTCTCATTAAACCTTCCGCCTTTCTGTCAGCTTTCTGTCGGTTTTCCGTCAGCTTTCCTTCAGCTTTCCTTCAGCTTTCTGATCTCTGTGATCAGCTGTTTGATCCTGGCTGTCTCCATCCGCATGCTCACCGGATTCACGATCATCCTGGCGGACAAAGGACAGATCTCCTCCAGCACGCTGAGACCGTTCTCCCGAAGGGTAGAGCCCGTTTCCACAATATCTACGATCACATCCGATAATTCTACCAGAGGTCCCAGCTCCACCGACCCGTTCAGCTTGATGATATCCACGGTCTGATATTTCTTATTATAAAAATAATCCCTTGCGATATTGGGATATTTGCTGGCGACCCGGATCCGCTCATGGTGCTTTAAAAGCTCCTCCGCCCGGGAGGGTCCGCAGACACACATACGGCACTTCCCGAATCCCAGGTCCAGAACCTCATAAACGTTTTTGTTCTCCTCCAGGATGGTATCCTTTCCGGCCACGCCGATATCCGCAGCGCCATATTCCACATAGGTGGGTACATCCGATCCCTTTGCCAGGAAAAACCTGAATTTCCTTTCCTCATTCACAAAGATCAGCTTTCTGGAGGTTTTGTCCTTCATCTCCTCACAGGTGACGCCGATCTGCTCCAGAAGCTTCAGGGTCTGATCTGCAAGCCTTCCTTTTGCCAGGGCAAAGGTTAAATATCTGTCATGATCCATGGTAATCTGCCTTCCGCCTGTTTCCAAAATTGTTGTTTCAAATTACTTATATTACTTATTTTTGTAAGACCAGTTCTACGGGGATTCCCTCCCTGCGCAGGGCAGTTACTTCCGCAAGCTTCTCCGGATAATTTTCCTTTGAATAGAAAACGGTCCTCTTCCTCTGCGGCAGCTTAAGATCCACCTTTTGATGCTCCAGGGCCTCCATCAGGTCGTCCACTACAATGGCGAAGCCCACTGCAGGGGCGTCTTTTCCGAACTGATGCAGCAGGTTATCGTAGCGCCCGCCCTTCACCACCGCATCTCCTACGCCGTAGGTATAAGCCCGGAAGATCACTCCCGTATAATAATGATATTTACTCAGAATTCCCAGGTCGAAGGTGACATATTTGTCCACCCCGTAAAGCTTCAAAACCTCAGAAAGCTTTTCCAGATGCCGGATGGCATTTAGGGATCTGGAATTGCTGACCAGGCTACCAGCCTCTGAAAGGGAGGACATGTTTTCGAACAGATCCGCCGCCTTTAACAGGATACCCAGATAGGGCTCCCTTACCTCCGCCCCCATGAGCACCTCCTGGGCCGCAAAATAATTTTTGCCGGAGATATATTCCCGCAGTCTGGATTCCGTTTCCTCATCTAACCCCGCCTCCTGACAAAGTCCCTTAAAGTATTCCACCTGACCGATGCTCACCTGAAAGCGGGTCAGTCCGGCGCTTTTTAAGGACTCCACCACCAGGCTGATCATTTCGGCATCCGCCTCCACTGAACCATCGTTGATCAGCTCCGCTCCCATCTGGGTCACCTCGTTCAGCTTTCCCTGCAGGCTGGAAGTATTGGTGAAGGTATTCCCCATATAGCTGAAACGGACAGGACGCTGCTCCTCCATATAGTATTTGGCGGCGCACCTGGCGATGGAAGGGGTGAAATCCGGACGCAGGACCAGGGTGTTGTTTTCCTTATCGAAAAATTTATACAATTCCTTGCTTGGGGTCGTTCCGATTTCCCTGGAAAACACATCAAAATATTCAAAGGTAGGCGTTTGAACCGACTCATATCCATAACGGTGTATCACATCCTGAAGTCTGCCCTCTATCACAAGCTTTCTCGCATATTCCCTGCCATAGATGTCCCGGACCCCCTCCGGAGTGTGGAGTAGTTGTTTGCTCATAGAAAAGAACCTCCAAAAGCCGGCTGAAGCCTGTTGCCAAAGTCGAATATATTCCCTGCCAATCATTCCAGCCAGCCCTGTACTTTATCACATTAATGTATTATTTTGTTAAACAGTAAAACTATTTTGTAGTATATCCAAAAGCAATCCTTCTGTCAATAGTCCCTGTCCTCTAAATCCTTTTGGATCATGTCCAGGTACGGAACCAGAATTCCATGCTTTTTCGGGAGGATATACTCCGGATTCAATTCATCGAAGCGAAAGCTTTTTCTGCCGCCCTCCTTCGCTCTGTCCCAAAAGAACCGGAGCATTTCATAAGGAAGATAGTAAAACAGATCCTTATGGGTATAAAAGATCAGGAAAAAGGCGATCCCTCCCTGCTTTTCAAACTTCCCCATAAACTCCACCTGATGCGCATGAATGTTTTGCAGGGCAAAGGTATCCGCCGCGCATTCCTTGGCGTCAAAGCAGACCGGGATTCCCTGTACCGCGCCGATATAGTCGATGGTGCTCTTCTGGTCAAAATAAGCCAGGGTGATCTGATGGTGCTCCTTGTCCATTTTAATGGGAGTAATGGGGGTCGGCACCTTTTGGATCAGAGCAAGACCATTCTCCTCATATTTTTCATTGGTGCGGTTGATCATATCCTCTAAGGTGGATCCCCGCAGTCCCCTTGAATTCCATGTAGCCATTCCCTGTTACTTTTCCTCTTCTCTTTTATTTCAGATGCTGTTTTTCATTTTAATTTTTTTGAAATTTTCCGGTCTGAAATTTTCATCATCTGAAGTTTTTTCATCTGAAGTTTTTTTCCTTTAATATTTTTGAAAAAATTCCGGGCAGGGGTGCCTCAAAGGTTTTTCCCGAAATTCCCGCCATAGCCTCTTTCTTCAGGAATTCCGGACCTGCTCCGGGAAATTCCAGCCTGCAGGCGTGCAAAAGCTGAAAAGGAAGGCCGTATTCCGCCTTGAACCTGTCATTGACAGAAGGGACCCCATATTTGTAATCCCCGAGCAGAGGAAAACCTGCCTCCGCTAACTGAGCCCTGATCTGGTGGGATTTTCCCGTAAGCAGCTCCACCTCCAGACAGGTCAGCGCCTCTCTTCCCCCACCGCCATTGGGGTATGAAAAGGAAAGAGGTCTGCAGGCTATTCTGACGGGAGCCGGACTCCTTTCCGGCGCTTCTCCAGGTCTTCCGTGCTGCGCCCCTTGCTGCTTATCCTGCTCCTCTCCTGTTTTCCCGTTCTGCGCTTTTACTCGTTCCTTCTGTCCTCCGGCAAGCGGAGCAACAGACACCCGATTATTCCTCTCATCCTTGGTCAGATATCCTTCCAGTTTACAGGGCTCCTCCATCCATCCCAGCACGATGGTGCGGTAAAATTTCCCTACATGACGCTCTCTGATGGCCCAAGACAGCCCCTGGCTCCCGGCAAGGGTCTTCCCACACAGCACCAGGCCGCTGGTGTTGCGGTCCAGCCGATTGCAGACGGAAGGCCGAAACAGGGCAAAATCCTTCTCCTGCAGGCTCCCGTTCTGCAAAAGATATCCGATCATCCATTCATTCAGGCTGAGATCCCCCGCCACAGACTTCTGGCTCAGAATCCCCGCGGGCTTGTTTAGGATCAGCACATGTGGATCTTCATACACCACGCCGATCCCGTGAAGTCTGCGATAGGCCAGAGAATACTGTGAAAGGTTTTCTTCCGATGCTTCTGTTTTCCTGCTGTCTGCGGCAAACTTTCCATAGGTTTCCTCGGAGAAAAACAATTTTATCTCGTCCCCGGTCAGAAGGATCTCTTTTCCCTCCGCCTTTTTCCCGTTCAGGGTGAGATTTTTCTTCCTCAGCATTTTATAAAGAAAGCTGTCCGGGGCGCCGGGCAAAAGTCTGCGCAAATATTTATCCAGTCTCTGTCCTGCCTGATCAGGACCGATCACAGCCTGCTGCATGAAAAACTCCTTCTACAGGGCCACGCTTTTCAGCGTATTGACGATGGCTGCAGTTCGGTCTTCATCTGCCTCCAGATTCCTCATCTGCTCCAGCCTGCCCGTATATTTTTTCAGATCCGTGAATATCTTCACCGTCACATCCTTGTGGCCGTCGGTTTTTAAAATATTATCGATATGCTTATAAAAAGCGTTTTCATCGAATTTCGCGTCCTCGCTGTAGCCGCAGACGGTATTGCCCCTTACAGTCATATGCCCCACACTGAAATTCCGGGAATAGGAAGTGAATACCATATCGTAAAGCTCCGCCATGCCCCTGCTGCACGCCATAATGGCGCTTGCCGCGGCATCGCTTAAGCTTTTGGTGCGAAGGTACAGAATGGCGCTTACCGCGCTCTTGCTGGCGGGAAGACAACCCAGGACCGCCACTATAGTCAACAGGTTCAGTCTCGGGTCAAGGTCTCCGTGTCCGTTGGCGGCGTTGTAGCTTTTTGTGGCAAAATAACCTGCAAAAAACAGGCTTAAGGAAATGCCGAAATACAACAGAGTCCTGAGCACCTCATATTTTTTCTGGGTTTTTAAGTAGTTCCTCGTTCCCTTATATTTTTCCGCCGAAAACATCCTTATGATCTGCAAGGCTCAATCCTCCCATAATGCGATGTAGTCTTCAATATAATAATCTGCCAGGGCCATTTTCTCGGCTTTCTCCGCCAGGGAATACTCGTCTTCCACGGCACAGACCTTCATGCCAGCCCTCTTTCCCGCCAGGATTCCCGGGACAATGTCCTCAAAGACGAGACAGTCCGCCGGATCCACTCCCAGCTCCTTTGCCACGGCCAGATAAATGTCCGGTGCCGGTTTCCCGCAGATCACCTCGCTGCCGGTTTTGATGCTGGAAAAAAAATTATGGAGATTGTGGGCGTCCGCAATATTTCCCACCAGCTCCCTGGAATTGCTGGTGGCAATCCCTAACAGAATCCCTCTCCTTCTGCATTCCTGCAGGAATTCATAAGCTCCCTTTTTCAAAGGAACCTCATGAAGATACTTATCCCATGCCATTTCATTCCAATCCTGCCCGATCTTCTCCACCGGATCCGGGATCTGAAATCTTTCCTTGAAATAGACCGCTGTTTCCGTAAAGCTCATTCCCTCTATCTCTGCCTGAAGCTTTTCAGGAAGCGGGATTCCAAATCGTCCCAGATATTCAATATCGATATCCCGCCACATCCACATGGAATCCACAAGAGAGCCGTCCAGGTCAAAGATCACGGCTCTGATACCGCACAACATCCTGTTCAAATTGTTCAAGTCCTATCTTCCTTCCAGATATTTTATCTACACCAAATGTCCTGCCCTGACGCTTCGCCATATCCGGCTGTAAACCTGCCGCATCCGGCCAAACTTACGTCCGGCTATGGATTTTCCTCGTCCGGTTGCATTCCAGCAGCCTGTTTCAGCGCCGCTACTTCCTCCGCTGTCAATTCCCTGTAGTCTCCTTCCTTCAGGTCCCCATCCAGCCGAACCGGGCCAAAAGCAATTCTTTTTAACCCCACGACTTCGTTTCCCACAGCCAAAAGCATCCTTTTGATCTGATGGAATTTTCCTTCATGGATGGTCAGCCGGATCACTCTTCCGGCAACCGCTCCGGAATTTCCGCAGGCATTCCCTGATGCAATACCCTCCGGCGCAGGATCCTCCATCACTTCTACTCTGGCAGGCAGAGTCAGTTTCTCTTCCCCTATGTCCACGCCCTGTTCCAGCCTGTGTATCTCTTCCTCCGAAAGAGCCTGTCTGAGCCGGACTTCATAGACCTTATCCACATGCCTTTTGGGAGAAAGAAGTCTGTGGGCAAGGGCTCCGTCATTGGTGATCAGAAGAAGCCCCGTAGTATCCTTATCCAGACGTCCCGCCGGAAAAAGATCCCTGTCAGGAACATCCTTAAAAAAATCCAGCACGGTATCCGCGGCACGATCCTCCGCGGCCGATACCACGCCTGCCGGTTTATTCAGCATGTAGTAGGCAAAACCTCGTTTCCTGCAGCTCTCTCCCCGAAAAAGGACCTCATCTTTTTCCTCCAGGATCTTCCTGTCGGGATTCTTTTCAACCCGTCCGTTGACCTCTGCCTGCCCCCGGCGGATCCATTCTTTTACCTGGCTTCTGGTGCCCTTCCCGCAGTCGCACAGAAATTTATCAAGCCTTACCATATTTTTTTCCAATCCTTCATATTGTTAATCATAACTCAAAAATTTGAGGACAGGGAAAACCATTGTATACTGTTTTCTTTCTTTTGCTGACCATGCTCATTCTCACCAATTCCCAGGCAAGCCTGTATTTTACACTCAACGGACTGAACCTCTGGTTTGAAAAAATGGTTCCTTCCCTGCTCCCCTTTATGATCTTATCCGGGATCATGGTGCGCATGGGTCTGACCGAAGGCTTCGCATCCCTGCTCCATCCTCTTTTTTCACCCCTCTGGAAGATCCGCAAAAACCTTACCTACGCCATCATCATGGGCTTCTTATGCGGCTTTCCCATGGGAGCCCGGGTGGCCTGCGACCTCTTGAAGCGGGACATGATCACAGAAGACGAAGCGGAATTCCTTCTGGCATTCTGCAATAATATCGGCCCGGTATATTTCTGCAGCTTCGTGATACCTCTTTTGCACAGGAAACTGCTTTTGCCCTATCTCTTCGGTATGTACGGTATTCCATTCCTTTACGGGCTTTTTCTGAGGCACACGGTATACCGACACAGGATCTGCCCGGACAAGGCGATCCATTCCGACAGCAAAACCAGAACCCGGCCGCATATCGCCGCACATTCCGGCGACAAAGACACTTCAGGCGATTTTCCGGCAGACCCGGCCCGCAGCAAAGACAAAATCGCGATTCTGGAGCAGGTGGACGACGCCATTTGGTCCGGTATCCAGAGCATCCTGATGCTGGGAGGATACATGATCTTATTCAATCTGTTAAATCTGGTCCCCCTGGCGTTCAGAGAACTATGCCAATATCTCCTGACACGCCTTAAATCACAGCCTTTTGTATCACAATCTTTCAATTCACAGTTTTTTCATTTGCCCTTTTCTGCCCAAAGCTTACTCCTTCTGGCGGAAAAGCTTCCTCTTGTTCTCGCGCCGGTTCTGGAGATCACAGGAGGATTGGGAATGCTTAAGGATTCAGCCCCCTTCCTGACCCTGGTCCTTCTTCCCTTTGGAGGCCTTTCCTGCATCGCCCAGACCTACAGTATGATCAGGCACACCTCCCTCTCCATACAAAAATACCTGTCCCACAAGCTGATCCTGACAGGTCTTACCTTTTTATATTATATCGGCTGGGCAGCGCTTTTTCCCCGATCCTTTTTAAAATAGTACCCGCCAGGGAATCCTTCCTCTTTCAGCATCGTTCCCTTCTTTGGTCAATACCTGTTCCCTTCTTTGGTCAGCATATGTCTTTTGTCAGCGTCCGTTCCCTACGCAAATAAGGCCGGCAATCTACCGACCTTATATGAAACAACCTATCCATGTTCCACGTTCTTCACGGCAGGAGCAGATCACATCAGATCCGGTCCATCCTGATAGGCTGAATCCTCTCCCGCGGAAACCTCCTCCGGTGCCTCAGAAGGATGGAGTTCATTCCTGTTGGAAATGATAATATCATGATACTGATTCATGGAGCTTATAAAGCCGTCATAGTGAGAGGCCGCAGCCTGTGTCGCCGATACGATGATATTTTCCAGGTGATTCAGCATGTCATCCATATACTGCATGGCAGCCTGCCTCACATTGTTGGCCTCTATGGTTGCATTATCCAGAATGGACTGAGCCTGTGCCGTAGCGTCTGCGATCACCTGATTGGCCTGCTCATAAGCCTGCTGCATGATCTCATGCTCGCTTACCAGTTCATTGGTCTGGATCGTAGCCTCGTTGATCATGGCATCAGCCTTGCTCCTGGCGTCGTTCAGGATCGCCTCTTTATTGCTGATGATCTTCTGATAACGCTTGATCTCCTCCGGCGTCTTCATGCGCAGCTCCCGCAGCAGCTCGTCTATTTCTTCTTTATTCACAATAATGTTGGTGCTGGACATAAACTGCGGCTTACAGCTGTCAATAAACTCTTCCATCTCATCAATCAATTGTTCGATCTTACTGCTCATACCGGCTCTCCTTTATCCTTATTTCTCTTGACCCCATAACGATCATAAATCATATCAGCGACAAAATCCGGGACGCACTGGCTGATATCCCCGCCGAAGCTGGCGATCTCCTTTACACTGGAAGAGCTCAGATAAGCATATTCCAGATTGGTGGCTAAAAACATGGTATCCAGTTTCCCCCCGGATAACTTACTGTTGGTCTGAGCCAGCTGCAGTTCATACTCAAAATCCGTAATGGCCCGCAGACCCCGGACCGCCACATGGAGATTTTTCTCCCTGGCATAATCGATGAGGAGTCCGCTGAAACAATCCACCTGTACATTGGGCAGATCCTTTGTCGCTTCTTCTAATATCTTAACACGTTCTTCCGCAGAAAACAATGGTGTTTTTCCTTTATTATTCAAAACACTGACGATCAGCACATCAAAGATCTGGGCGGCGCGTCTGATCACATCCAGATGACCATAGGTCACCGGATCAAAGCTGCCCGGATAAACAGCTCTCCTCATAAAGAAAATCCCTCCTTCATCCTTTTGGATGATCATCCCCTTTGGATGAACACATGCTTATTGGTCTTGTATTTCTTTTCACGGATACATTCCCATCCCAGGGAAGGCAGATAGGAAAAATCCGTTTGCAGAGAAGCTTCCACGATCACCAGAGTCCGGTCCGTAACATATTCCGCGCTACGCAAAAACTCCAGTACGCGCTTCTCATGCCCCTGGTCATAGGGCGGATCCATGAAGATCAGGTCCGCTTTCTTTTCACGGATGCCCGCAAGACCTGCGCAGACCTCCTGTCTCATTACTATAGCACGGTCCGTAAACTTCGTAAATACCAGATTTTGCTGAATGCAGGCAATGGCCTGGGGAGCGTTCTCTATAAAATATGCCCTTGACGCGCCGCGGCTTAAGGCTTCAATGCCGATGCCTCCGCTTCCGCTGAAAAGATCTATAAAAATGCTTCCTGCCAGATATGGCTGCAGGATGTTGAACAGGGTCTCCTTAATGCGGTCCGTAGTAGGACGGGTCTCCTGCCCGGGAGGCGTGCGAAGGGGCAGGCTTTTGGCTGTGCCGGCTATCACTCTCATATTCTTTCCTCTTTCCTGACCGCAGTCCTTACACCCGGACCTTGACTCCCTTGGAATCCCGTTTATTCATCTTGAGATTGTTTAACACGATCTCCTTTTCTTTGTAGGAAATGGAAACAGGGACGGAATTCTGGATAAAATAAGCGTTTTCCACAAGATCCCCTTCGGCAAGCTTCATACAGCGCACTCCGATGGCGTTTTTCTTTTTCTCCGGCACGTCCCCCAGGGAAAACCGCAGAAAATATCCCTGACGGCTCTGCAGGACCACGTTGTTCTGGTGATGCAGGGTAACGACGCTTACCACCTTGTCCCCTTCGGCAAGCTTGGTGGCCGCCACGGTCCGTTTCGCCACGTCAAATTCGCCTCCGTCCACCACCTTCATCATGGAACTGGCCGTGACAAATACGACCTGACAGAGATTCAGTTCCGTCTGGCTGGTGATAAACACGATGTTTTCCTTTTCCGAACTGTAATTGCTCACATTGTCCACAGGAATCCCCTTATCCCGGAACTTTCCAAAGGGAAGATCCGCCGCCTTGATGGTATAAAGCTGTCCCGTATCTGTAAACAGGCAGATCCGTCCCGTGTTTTTGCAGGGAAATACATATTTATTTTCCGAATCCGCCGCTTCCTTGTTCCGCTCGTAAGTTGCCATGTCAATAGTTCTTGCATAGCCGAAACGATCCATCAGGAAGCAGACCTCCATCTCTTCTACTTCCTTTTCCTTATAAACCGCTTCTTCAGCGTTCTCAATCCGGGTGCGGCGCTTCCGTCCGTATTCCTTTTTAAAGCCCTCCAGTTCATTGATAATGACCTGAGCCATGGAATCCTTCCGCTCCAGGATATCCTCATAGCGGTAAATATTCGCCATGGTCTCCTCATGCTCGTTGATCAGGGCCTCCAGCTCCAGTCCGATCAGCTTGTAAAGCCGCATCTCCAGAATGGCGTTGGCCTGCTTCTCCGTAAAGCAAAGCTGGGCTGCCATGATCCTGGATTCCCTGGATTTAAAACGGATGCCATCTGTTTTGCCCTCCACCAGGCAGGCTTTGGCCATATTGCGGTCTTTGGAGCCCCTCAGGATCTCAATGACCAGATCGATCACGTTGCAGGCCTTGATCAGTCCCTCCTGGATCTCCCGACGCTCTGTTTCCCTGGCAAGAAGATTGGTATATTTGCGGGTGGCTACCTCGAACTGAAAGTCCACATTGGCCTTCAGGATCTGCTTTAACCCCATGATCTCGGGGCGGCCGTTATAAATGGCCAGCATATTGACTCCGAAGGTATCCTCCAGACGGGTCTTTTTATAAAGCAGGTTGGTGAAATTCTCCACATCAGCATCTTTTCGCAGCTCGATAACAATGCGGATGCCTTCCTTGGAGGACTGGTTGGAGATATCCACGATATCCGCGGTCTTCTTCGTCTCGGACAGAGCCGCCACATCCGAAAGGAACTTGGCGATATTGGCGCCGATCATGGGATAGGGAATCTCCGTGATCACCAGATTGGTCTTTCCGTTTTTGCCTTTTTCATATTCCACTTTTCCCCGGATCTTGATTTTCCCCACTCCTGTCTCATAGATCTCCAGAAGGTCGTCCTGGTTGATCACAATGCCTCCGGTGGGAAAATCCGGTCCCTTCACATACTTCATCAGTTCCCTGGTGGTGATGTTCTCGTCCCTCATGTAAGCCTTCATGGCGTCGATCACTTCTGCAAGGTTATGGGGCGGGATGCTGGTAACCATACCTACCGCGATGCCTTCCGAACCATTGACAAGGATGTTGGGAATCTTCACCGGAAGAACGGTGGGCTCCTTCTCCGTCTCGTCGAAGTTTGGCATAAAGTCCACCACATCCTTATCCAGGTCGGCGAGAAACGCCTCCTGGGTAACCTTCTGGAGCCGGGCCTCCGTATAACGCATGGCGGCCGCTCCGTCCCCTTCAATATTACCGAAATTGCCGTGTCCGTCGATCAGAGCCATGCCCTTTTTAAAATCCTGGGCCATTACCACCAGGGCGTCGTAGATAGAGCTGTCCCCATGAGGATGGTATTTACCCATGGTATCCCCTACAATACGGGCGCTCTTGCGGTGGGGCCTGTCGTAACGCACCCCCAGCTCATGCATATCGTAAAGGGTCCTTCTCTGCACCGGCTTTAATCCGTCCCGCACATCCGGAAGAGCCCTGGCGATGATCACGCTCATAGCATAGTCGATAAAAGACTTCTGCATCAATTCAGAATACTCTGTTTTTATAATCCTGTCATCCATTTTCCGGAAACTACCTTTCTATCAGATATCCAGCTCCGCATCCGTGGCGTGGTCGTATATAAAGGATCTCCTGGGAGGCACATCCGCTCCCATCAAAAGCTCCGTTACCTCCGAGGCCATGCGCCCGTCCTCTATCTCCACCAGCTTCAACATTCTTGTGGCGGGATCCAGGGTGGTTTCCCAGAGCTGTTGGGCGTCCATCTCTCCAAGACCCTTATATCGCTGGAGAGTGAAGGAACCCTTGTGCTTCTTCCGGTATCTTTCCAGGGCTTTGTCGTCATACAGATATTCTTCCTTGCCCTTGGCAGGCACGGCCTTATACAGGGGCGGCATCGCCACATATACATGCCCCTCATAGATCAGTTCCGGCATGAACCGGTAAAACAGAGTGAGCAAAAGATTGGAGATATGGGCTCCGTCCACATCCGCATCCGCCATGATGATGATCTTGTCATAGCGCAGCTTGCTGATATCGAAATCATTGCCGTATCCTTCCGAAAAGCCGCAGCCGAAAGCGTTGATCATGGTCTTGATCTCCGCATTGGCAAGGACTTTATCGATACTGGCCTTTTCCACGTTCAGGATCTTGCCCCGGATGGGAAGGATCGCCTGATAATTCCTGTCCCTCGCGGTCTTGGCGCTGCCTCCTGCGGAATCGCCCTCCACGATAAAGATCTCGCATTTGGAGGGATCCCTGGATTCACAGTTGGCCAGTTTCCCGTTGGAATCAAAGGAGAACTTCTGCTTCGACAGCATGTTGGTCTTGGCTTTCTCTTCCGTTTTCCGGATCTTGGCCGCTTTTTCCGCACAGCCGATGATATTTTTCAAAGTATCCAGGTTGCGGTCAAAGTAACGCACGATCTCATCGCCCGTCACCTTGCTTACCACCTTCGCAGCGTCCTGGTTGTCCAGCTTGGTCTTGGTCTGCCCTTCAAATCTCGGATCAGGATGCTTGATGGACACAACCGCCGTCATCCCGTTGCGCACATCCGTGCCCGTAAAGTTGGCGTCCTTCTCCTTCAAAATATTCAATTCCCTGGCGTAGGTATTGATCACGTTGGTAAAGGTGGATTTAAAGCCGGTCAGATGAGTGCCGCCTTCGGAATTGTATATATTGTTGCAGAATCCCAGCACATCCTCATGGAATTCATTCACATACTGCAGCGCCACCTCCACGGTAATGCCTTCGCTCTCTCCGCTGTAATAGATCACATCGGAAACCGGTTCCCTGGACTTATTCAAGTCTTTAATAAAGCCGATAATACCGTCCGGCTCGTGAAAAGTGAGCTGCTCCGGGTTCTCCGGACGCTTATCTTCATAGAAGATCGTCAGTTGGGGATTCAGATAGGCAGTCTCGTGCAGCCTGCTCTTCACCTCGTCCTCTTTAAAACGGGTCTTATCAAAAATCGTATCATCCGGCAGGAAATTAATGGTGGTGCCGGTCTCCTTCGTCCTTCCGATCACAGGAAGAAGCCCGTCCGCCAGCTCTAAGACCGGAATTCCCTTTTCATATTTATCCTCATAAATCCTTCCGTCGCTCTTAACCGTCACAGTCAGCCGATTGGAAAGGGCATTGACCACAGAAGAACCTACGCCATGCAGGCCGCCGCTGGTCTTATAGGCTGAATTATCAAACTTGCCTCCGGCGTGCAGGGTGGTGAAAACAAGCCGCTCCGCACTCATCCCCTTTTCATGCATTCCCACCGGGATTCCCCTGCCGTTATCCGTAACCGTGGCAGAACCGTCCTCCTCCAGGGTCACTCTGATCTCGCTGCAGAAGCCCGCCAGGTGCTCGTCCACCGCATTATCCACGATCTCATAGATCAAATGGTTCAGTCCCTTGGTGGATACGCTGCCGATATACATGCCCGGGCGCTTCCTCACCGCCTCGAGGCCCTCCAGGACAGTAATACTGGAGGCATCATAGGTACTTGTATTTGCCATTACACTAACCAATCCTTTGCTGCTTTTTCCATCCAGGCGAATATATGTTCTTGTTTCATTATACAACACCCTTCGCCCGCAAGTCAACGAAAAAAATCTTTTTATCCTATTGCACATTATCGTCCAATATGCTAATATAATGACATAAAGGAAGCAACCGCCCACAAAGTGGTTGACCTCCCGGTTGGCGAAATAAGCCTACCTGAAACTGGTCAAGTTATACAAGGTAGGCTTATTTATTTTCGCTTATTATTCCTACTATCTATGTAGGTAAGCAATGCTATCAGGAATGTACCGCCCAAAAACAACAGGCTTAATATCTCGTATGTATCCATCAGCACCACCTCCCTTCTTTTTCCAAGCCGGGAGGTTACCACCTTGCAACACGGTTGTTCCTCATTCATTTTAACTCATCTTTTCAGGTTTGTCATTTAACACGCTGTTAAATGACAAACTGCCAATTCATCTCAGCCGCCAGACATGATGGAAAATCCGTGCAAGCACGATTTTCCATCAAATCAGGCGGCTGGCTGAACTTGTTACACCATCATACCTCATCATACTTCATTTTCCTGCAGCATGCGATGGCCAGGGAGCCGGGTCCGATATGGCAGGCAACGCTTAAGGACAGGGGATCGATGTGGATCTCTGTGGTTGGATACTGCTCTTTAAGCTCCGCCTTCAGCGCCTCCGCCGCCGCGTCATTCTGGGTGTGGGCAATGGACAGCCAGACACCGTTGTCCTGCGTAATGCCTCCGAAGCGGTTTTCGATATCGCTGTGGATGGCGTTCATCATAATGGATTTTCCCTGGGCGGTGGTTCTTGCCTTGGCAAAGGCGTCCAGCTTTTCCCCCTGGATCTGGAGCACAGGCTTTAAGCGGAGCAGGGTTCCCAGGGCTGCCGCCGCCGGCGTGATCCTTCCGCCCTTTTTCAGATAATACAGAGTATCCAGCATAATGTAGATGCTGCTGTTGAATTTATCTTCCTCCAGAATCTGTTTGATCTGGGCTGCGTTCTTTCCTCTCTTCGCCAGCTCGATAGCGTCCAGTACGGACTGTCTCTGGGTAACGGAAATCCTCTGGTTGTTCACTACCTGTACCTTCCCGTCATATTCCTGGGCCAGCATGGCGGCGCTCTCGCAGGAGCTGCTCAGCCCGCTGCTCATGGGAATATGTACGATCTCGTCGTATTCCTGCAGCAGCTTATCCCAAAGGGACAGAACCGATTCCGGAGAAGGCTGGCTGGTTGAGATATTCGCGCCTTCCTTCAACCGCTCAAAAAACTCCGGCACCGTCAGACTGATATCTTCAAAAAAAAGCTCCTCGTTGATAAAAAAAGGCATGGGAAGGACGATAATCCCCCGTTCCTTCGCTTCCTTCTGGGAAATTCCGCTGTTAGAATCGGTTACAATCGCTATTTTGGACATTGATCTTTCTCCTTACTTTTTCGTTTCGTTCCATAAAATCCATTTTATTCGGTCGTTTCCGGCGGCAACCAGCTGCCCGCAACTGTTTTCTGTTTCCAGCTTTTCAAGCCGCTTCCGGCGGTTTCGCCGCACACTGCCTTTTCTATTTTACTTTCAAATACTTCTAAAGTCAACACCATCCGCCGCGATTCTTTCAAAATGCCTTCTCAGGGGCTCGTTTTCCTGGCGCGCAAGCTCCGGATCCTCCCCAAGCAGACGCGCCACCGCATCCGCCGCCTGCTTCAGCACAGAAGCGTCGTTATAAATATCCCCGATCCGGAACGCGAACTCACCGCTCTGCCGGATCCCGAACAGATCTCCCGGTCCCCTCAGCTTCAGATCCTCAGAAGCAATGTGGAAGCCGTCGTTGGAATGATTCAGGATATCCAGCCGTTCCATGGTCTCCCGGTTTTCCTTGGTGCTGATAAAGATGCAATAACTCTGATGGGATCCCCGTCCCACCCTGCCTCTGAGCTGATGAAGCTGAGCCAGTCCAAAGCGTTCCGCATTTTCCACCATCATGACGGTTGCATTCGGCACATTGATCCCCACTTCGATCACAGTGGTGGACACCAGCACCTGAATCTTTCCGGCTCCGAATTCCTCCATAATCCGGTTTTTATCTGAGGGACGCATTTTCCCGTGAAGGCAGGCTACCTGGATCCAGGGAGGAAGGACCGCTTTCAGCTTTTCCGAATAATCCACCACATTTTCCGCCTCTTCCAGCTCCCCTTCCTCCACCATGGGACAGATCACATAGGCCTGTCTCCCCATAGAGACCTGTTTCGCAATAAACTCATAAGCCTTTGGACGGTAGGAGGTATTGACCACGCAGTTTTTGATGGGAAGACGGTCTGCCGGGAGCTCGTCGATAACGGAGATCTGCAGGTCGCCGTATAAAATAATGGCAAGGGTCCTGGGAATGGGCGTGGCGCTCATGACCAGCACATGTGGCGTATACCCCTTTCCCACCAGACGTTCCCGCTGCCTTACGCCGAAACGGTGCTGTTCGTCCGTCACCACCAGGGCCAGGGATCTGAAAGTCACCTTGTCCTGGATCAGCGCATGGGTCCCGATCACCAGGTTGGCCTCTCCGGATTCGATCTGTCCGTAAGCCTCTCTCTTCTCCTTTGCCGTCATGGAACCCACCAGAAGCGCAGGCCGAAAAGGGAGCCCATATCTTTCCCGGTAATCCTGCACCGTCTCATAATGCTGTACCGCCAGGACCTCCGTAGGCGCCATCATCGCCCCCTGATATCCGTTGCAGACACATTCCAGCAGAGAAAGCAGGGCGACCATGGTCTTGCCCGATCCCACATCTCCCTGGACCAGACGGTTCATGCAAAAGGGTCCCTCCAGATCTGCCCGGATCTCTCCCCAGACCTTAAACTGAGCCTTTGTCAGGGAAAAAGGCATGGCTTCCAGGAAGCGTCTGGTTTCCTCTGTCGGTTTCATCGGATATTCATTGGGAAGATTCCGGGATATATCTTTGTTCTTCTGGAGAACCAGCAGAAAAGTAAAAAATTCATCAAATACCAGTCTTTTTCTCGCCTTAAGCAGCGCTTCCTGATCCGCCGGGAAATGAATGCCGCACAGAGCGTCCTTTCCGGATTCCAGCTGGCAGCTCTCTATGATCCAGGAAGGATAATATTCCTCTTCATATTCGTAAAAGGTCAGCGCCTGCTTCATGGCCTTCTGGAGCATCTGGTTGGTAAGCCCCTTCGTCAGCCCATACCTGGGCTGGATGGCGCTCATCTGCCCTGCGTAATCCGTCTCTGAGAAAATTCTGGGCTGTTCCATCACCCTCCCGTTCCCTCTGGTCTGCACCAGTCCCCGAAAGATATAAAAGCCTCCGCTTTTCAGCACTGATTTTAAAAATGGCATATTATAAAAGGTGAGCAGCATCCCGCCGGAAGCATCCCGGACGGTCACATTCAGGATGGACAGGCTGCGCACCCTTTTCAGATTGGGGATCCCCACCACACAGGCCCTAACCGCGCACACGGTTCCTGGCGCAGCGCCGCTTATCATCCCCGGTTCTTCAAAGACTTCATAATCCCTGGGATAATGACGGATCAAATCTCCTACCGTATGGATATCCAGCTTCTGAAAAAGCTTCTGCGTCTTTTCTCCGATTCCCTTCACCTGTATAATAGGGGTCTGATCGTTCATCCTCTCCATGCTCCCGGGTCCTTCATCCTTAAAAAGGCAGTGCCGGAAAGCACCGCCTTTTCATCATTCTTCCTTTTTTTATTTAACCGTCAGCTGCCTCAGACAAAAGCGCCCAGCGCCTTTATTCCACTGAGACTACATAATAATAAATGGGCTGTCCGCCATACTGCAGCTCCACGTCGCAGGCGGGATACGCCTCCACGATGTCGGCGCAAAGCCTTTCGGCATCCTCTTTCGCCACATCGCTGCCGTAATAAATGCTGATGAGCTCCGACTCTTCATCCACCATCCGGGATACCATTTCTTCCGTCACGTAGATCATATCGGCGCCCACAGACAGAATACCATCATCCCCGATTCCCATGAAGTCTCCCTGCTTGATCTCCTTATCTTCGATCATGGTGTCCCGCACCGCATAGGTGACCTCTCCGGTCTTTACATTGCCGATCTCGCTTAACATGGTCTCTTCATTCTCGTCGATGGACAGCTCCGGAACATAATTGATCACGGCAGCGATGCCCTGGGGAATGGTCTTTGTAGGGATCACAAGGAGATTCTTATCCGTCGTAAGCTCCGCCGCCTGTCTTGCGGCAAGGATGATATTTTTATTATTGGGCAATACAAAAATGGTCTCCGCATTCACGGCATCCACTGCATCCAGGATATCCGCCGTACTGGGGTTCATGGTCTGACCCCCTTCGATTATGTGGTCCACGCCCAGACTCAGAAAAATTTCATTGAGCCCCTCTCCTGCCGATACCGCTATAAATCCCACCGGCTTGGGAGGTTCCTGCGTATGCTCCTCAGAAGCTTCTTCCTTATGAGACTCTGCCCCTGCCTTAGCCGCTTTGCCTGCTTCCCCTTCTTCGGCTTCCGAAACGGTATGATCCGTAATGATGATCTCCTGGGTTATGATCACATCCTTTGGGGCAGTTCCTTTCTCAGACATCCGAAAAAGCTTTTCCTGGTGTTCCAGGCGCATGTTGTCGATCTTGATACTGGACAGGGCTCCATACCTTAATGCCCGCTGGATCGCGAGGCCGGGATCATTGGTATGTACATGTACCTTGACCACATCCCCGTCCGCCACGCAGACAATAGAATCCCCGATAGACTCCAGATATCCCTTGAAATCCATCTCCTGTTTGATATTAAAAGGCTTATTCAGCAGAATGATAAATTCCGTACAATAAACAAATTTAGTCTCCGCTTCCTCCTGGACTTCCTTAGAAGGTCCTTCTGCCTTCGAAGCATTGCCTTTGGGAGGTTCCGCCTGAATATCCAGATTGATCTCCCTGCCGCAGAATGCGTCATATGCCCCGCTTAACACTTCCACCAGTCCCTGGCCGCCGGAATCCACCACGCCGGCCTGCTTTAACACCGGCAAAAGCTCCGGAGTCCTGCTCAGGACAGCCTTTGCCTGCTCTAAAACCGCCCCCAGGAAGGCTTCCATATCTTCCATGCCGTTTTCCGTCAGCTCTCTCGCCTTATCCGCAGCGCCCTTGGCAACAGTAAGGATCGTCCCTTCCTTCGGCTTCATAACAGCCTTGTAAGCAGTCTCCACCCCTTTATCAAAGGCATCGCAAAGTACCGGGATGGTAAGGACCTCTTCCGATTTGATGGTCTTGGTAAAACCCCGGAAAAGCTGAGACAAAATAACGCCGGAATTCCCTCTCGCACCCCTTAAGGAGCCGCTGGATATGGCCTTGGCCAGGCTCTCCATGGTGATATCGTCCCCCAGGGCGGTCACTTCCCTGGCAGCGGACATGATGGTCATAGTCATATTGGTACCGGTATCCCCGTCAGGCACCGGAAAAACATTCAGTTCATTGATCCATTCTTTTTTGGATTCCAGATTCTTTGCTCCGGCTAAGAACATCTTTGCCAGCATCTTAGCGTCGATTGTATGAAATGCCACGATATATCCTCCTTAATCAATCACTCTAACACCTTCCACAAAGATGTTGATTTTCTCAATTTCCAGACCGGTAAAGGCCTCTACCTTGTATTTCACGCTGTCGATCAGATTATTTGATACTGCAATGACACTCACGCCATATGCTACGATCACATGGAAATCCAGAATAAGCTTATTATTCTTCATGGTTACGGAAATTCCCCTGGTGATGCTGTCTTTCTTCAGCAGCCGCACCAGACCGTCCTTCATGCTGACGCCGGCCATGCCGACGATGCCAAAGCACTCTGTGGCCACAGTGCCGGCGTACTGCGCGATCACTTCGTTGTCTATCACGATACTGCCCATGTGGGTACTCATGGAACTTTTCATTTTAAACCTCCTGATACTTTTTTCTGTTTCAATTTTATAAAGCCTGCTTGGGCAGACCACACCGCCGGCTGGCGGCTGTTTGCCCTGAATTTCAAGGGAGTGGAAGCCGGCAGACTCATGTGCCTCGCGCTGCGCGCTTCCAGATGCCTGCGCATCTGCGGTGCTTCGCACCGGGCACATTCGTTAGCTTATCAGGTGAAATCAAATGTCCGCTGCGCCAGACGGCATCGCCGTCTTCCGCTTTGATTTTCCTGCTGATAAGCTACATTATACATTCTTTCCAGAAAAAAGGAAATATAAAAATTCAAAAAAATAGAAAAAAAGAAGATTTCCACTTGCTTTTCTGATTCATATCTGTTAATATATTAGCGTTGCGAGTGTTTTCTCGCTGTTTTGCATAAAATAGACTAGACGTTGTCACGCAGACGTTGAGGAGGTGTCAATATGGCTAAGTGTGATATTTGTGGAAAGGGTGCTCATTTCGGAAATAATGTGAGCCATTCTCATAAAAGAACGAATGCGGTCTGGAATTCCAATATCAAGAGAGTAAAGTGCAAGGTCAACGGCGCTGCAAAGAGACTGCATGTTTGCACCAGCTGTCTGAAGTCCGGCAAAGTGGAAAGAGCATGAGAGACATCCATAACCCTACTGAATGACAGAAAGCCCGTCCTGAAACAGGATGGGCTTTTTTCAATGTCTTTTTGAATGAGGAGCACTTTTCAATTATTTCGACCGCTTCATTTTGCGAGCCTCTCCATTTTTCCGGTCATACATCCTGCTTGAGCATTGGATTCCTGGTCAGTCCGTAAAACAGTAATATCCCACAAACATAAGCAGCGCCATCATGATCAGTCCTATAAACCGGTTATTTACGACGACCATCAGCAACATGCCTATCGCTATAAAAAAAGAAATCAGCCCAATGACCTTCTTGATATCCATTTTCCCGCTCTTCCCCGCCGCTGAACAAACAGCCCCGGAGTAACCTGCCGCACGCCTTATTTTATTCTATGCTCTCGGATATCAAAATGAACCATGTTTCACTGCCCGTTCTCTGGAACTTTTCTGCCTGTTCTTGGAATCTCCCAGCTTATTCTTTGGAATCTTCCGCTTATCCTGAGGATTCCTCCCGCTTATTCTTTGGAATCTTCCTGCTTCTCCTCCGGGAAGGCAATATCCACGGCGGCGTCATCGGGGATCATCTCTTCTTTCTTGGAGGTAAACTTATCCACCAGATCCGGGATCATATCAATGATCTTCGTCACAGTATCCTGGTTCTTCACATTGACGAGCTTCGTGGTGCCGTTTTTGATCACAAGCACAGCGCTGGGTGTCATCTTTCCTCCCAGACCGCCGGCGCCGGATGCGGTTCCCTTCTGGTTATTGTTCCCTGCTCCTGCCCCTACGCCAAAGCTCACATCCACCAACGGCAAAATAATGGTATCGCCGACCTGGGTAGCCTCTCCTACCACTGTCTTGGTGGACAATACCGTATCCATGCCCCGAAGCAGCGAATCCACTACTCCCTGAAATTGATTTTCCTTTTCCGCCATTTATCTGCCCTCCATTTTCAATTGCTTCACAAAACTGTGCAGCCTGCGGTCAAGCAGCACATGAGCTCCATGAAATAATAATACCGCCACGCTGATCCTGCCCCGGACGAAAAGTTCTCCCTGAAACACCGCCTTCTCAAAATCCGGCGTCACAGAAATATTCTTTCCCAGGAAGGGCAAAAGCATACCATACGCCGCCATGCAGTATCCCGTAGTATCAGGAGAACCCGTTCCGATCAGGATCTGTCCTTTTATCTTCCGGGGACGGATGGTTTTTAAAATCCTTCCCAGCCGGAAAAATCCGCTGGCAAATAACAGCCTGCTGTCCTCCTTTTGGATCAGCTCCAAATAATACTGAAACTGCCGGAATGCCTTTTTAAGCTTCTCAATAACGTCCGAAGCAGTCTGATACAGCTTATTTTGTTCTTCTTTCAGCTTTTCCCATTTCTCTTCCAAAGCCTGAAAAAAAGCCTGAAAAACGGATTCTCCACTCTGTCCGCTTCCGTCCCGGTCATTGGAAGCAACCTTCTCCCGGTCTCCGGACGCCGCCTCTTTCTGGTCTTTGGAACCGGCCTCACCCTGGTCAGAACGAGAAGAATTCGTCACATTATCAGAACCTTTATCGGCTTCCGCAGCCTGACCGGGCTTTTCATTTTTCTTCTCCGCCTGATCCGGCTTTCTGTCCTTCCCTTCGACCCGGTCCGCTTTCCGGTCCTTCCCTTCCTCTTTCTCCGGCCTCTTTTTTTTCTCCCTGGAGGTATCCAGGACAGGAATCCCAAAGACTTTGGCCACCAGGTTCCCGGGCTGCGGATAACAGAACCGGACGCTGACAAGACCCAACAGCCACCTGACCTTCACGGAAACCTCCATCCGTTCCACGTCCCGGATTCCGTAAAGCCTGTACGAAATCGGATAAAACAATACCAGCAGCAGCAAAAACAGCAGGAGCAGCACTGCCGCCAGCAATATCCAGCCTAAAATAACCAGAAGCCTTATGATCATCCCTGACATAATAGGTACTCCCTGAGGGCACAGTCTCCCCGCGCCTCTAAGCATTCCTGAACCATTTTTTCAACGATCCCGAGGGCATCCCCATAGGACCCTGCGATTCCCACAACAACAGGCGGATTCTTACGATAATAAGGCCACGCAAGAGTCTTTCCTTCAAAGATATCCAGCTGATCCACTCCGTTTCTGGACAACACGATCACATAGACCCCGGCCGTCACAGGACTTCGGGCAAGCTTTTTCTTGATCTTGTCCAGTTTTCCGGCGGTGATGCCATCGCCCAGATACAGCTTCGGATGATATTGGATATCTGCCGGCATTCCCTTCTCCTTTAATAATACTTCCTGTTTCCCCAGAGATTGCTCCGTTTTAACTCCAGGTATTCCTCATACGCTTTTTCCAAAATCTGCTTTTCATTGGCAAATTTCAAAAGATGGTAGGCTTCATGGTATTTATAATATCCGGAATCCACGAAAAATTCTTCCTTCTGCGGCTTGCTGTAATAGCTGTCCGCCATCATCAGATACCAGTGCACTTCTTTTTCCACGGTATCCTCCGGAACAGAAAAGGAATATTCGCTCTTTCCGATATATTTGATAATGGATGCTTTGGCTCCGGATTCTTCCAGCACCTCCCGCAGGGCGGTCTCCTTATACTCTTCTCCCTGCTCCACCGTGCCCTTAGGAAGGACCCAGCCTTCATATTTGTTCTTGTAATTCTTATACAAGAGCAGGATCTTACCACGGAAAATCACCACACCACCACAGCTAGTTGCTTCAATCATTGCAATTCCTCCTGATTTGGTGTGTCAAACCATTGACTGATTACAAGTATATCGTAAATTTATGGTTCACGCAACATATTTTTCAGAATTATTCCACGCCTCTTTTTTCATGGCCGGCGGTATAATCCCGGAAAGGAACCGGATCTGTTTCTGTTATTTCTGCTTTGAAGGATTTGCCATCCCCATCCTGCGCATCCCTGTCCTGCAGCTGACAGAAAAACCGGACAATCTCCTTTGTCTTACTTCCTGTTTCCACTGTAAAATCCAGCTGCAGCCTGGCAAGATCCTTCCATTTCATGCAGGTATGATGCAGGGACAGAGGGACGGAATTATATATGATGTTCATACAATGCCGGCAATTCACCTGCACAGGAAAACGCTTCTGATAACGGTCCGTCAGGAAAATCTCAAAGGGTTCCTCTTCCTTTGGACATTCTTTTCCGGTCTGTTGAAAACAGCGTCCCATGGTCTTCGCTGCGCAATTCGCCGTAACCATCATGGGAAGGTATCCATAAATCATTTTTTCAGCGCTCATCCCGGGGAACTTCCGGCTCTTTTCCACCTCCTGCATTCCCGTTTCCGTCTCTTTTATCTCCTGCAATAAAGCTCTCTGTTCCCCGGCGTTCAATTCCAGAGGAAGGCAGAAAGCATCCAGCTTATCCCTCCAATATTGCAGGGTACGGCGGTTCCAGATATAAAAGCAGGCGTCCGCAGCTATTTTCTTTTGATAATGATGCGCCTTTAAGTAAGCATATCCCTCCAGGGAACGAACCATGCATCCGGAAATTTCTTTTTTGCAGGCAAGCGAAAGCACCTCTTTCAGATATGATTCATCCTGCCTGCGCAGGATGCGGGGCAAAGCCAGAAAGACCTCTGTATTTTGGGCGAATTTTTCCGCCAGCTTCTTTGCTTCCGCAGAATTCTGTCCCATGACCAGGTCGCTGTCCAGATAGATCCTGGCTGGAAGATATCCGGATAAAATAAGCTCCTGGATCCCGCGGCACTGTTCTGTCGTGGCAAGGCTGACAGAAAAGCCAGGGCACAGGTTCTGATCCGGACACACGCCCCTCTTCAAATCTGTATCCTGAACCGGACACGGATCCTCTGTCTGTCCGCTTTCCATTTCTGATGGATCTTCCCCGATCTGCAGCTTCTCTTCCCCCCAGGAAGCCTCCTCTCCCCTTCTTCCGGCACAGAGCCCCTTTTCCCGGATCAGCTTCTCTTCCCAACGGGTAACTTCCTCTCCCTTTCGTCCGGCACAGAGCCCATTTTGCCGGATCAGCTTCTCTTCCAGATCGGATACTGCTCTGCGGCGCAGCTCATTGAGGGCTTTTAAAGGATAGAAAACATTCTCATCCGCGGTGATATAAATTTCCCCGGGAGAAAATACCGTATCCCCCAGCTTCTGCAGCTGTTTCCTGATATTTTCTTCCGTCACCGGCTGATTTTGGGCTGTCTGCACCATCTCTCCCGTAACGGTAACAGAACAATCGCCGCAAAGAAAAGTCACCTGGGCCGGCTTCCCACAGGCAAACTCCCCATATATATCCACAGGCAGCGTCTTTTTTTTCTGAAGATAGTTCTTCCGGATCTGCTCCAGGCATGCCTCATCGCTGCTTCTGTAGGCAGGGCTGTCCAGAGTGATCATTTCCCTGCCATTATGTTTATGGTAATACCCCTCCTGGATCCCGCTTCGGATATACAGGCTGGAAAGGGTTTTCAGATCCTCGGGTTCAATCCTCTGCCTGCTTTCAGGATGGTCATAATAACGGTCAATATATTTCCGGTAAATCGCCGTGACTCCGGCGGCGTATTCCGGCTTCTTCATCCGTCCTTCGATTTTAAAGGAATCGATCCCGGCTTCGATCAGGTCGGGAAGGAATTCAATGGTACACAGATCCTTGAGGCTTAATGGGTAGCAGGCCGGCTGATCCTTTGCGGAGAAATCCTTTGCAGGGGAATCCTTTGCGGGACGCTTTCTGTCCGCTTCTTCCTGAGAAACTATGCTGACGGAATAAGGCAGGCGGCATGGCTGGGCGCAGCGTCCCCTGTTGCCGCTCCTGCCTCCCAAAAGAGAACTGAACAGGCACTGCCCCGAATAGCAGTAACACATGGCGCCATGAACAAAGACCTCGATTTCCAGTCCTGTTTCTTCCTTCAGCCTTTTGATCTCCTTCAGGCTAAGCTCCCTGGCAGGGACGATACGGCTGACCCCCAGCTCTTTTACATAAGAAGCGCCGTAAGCCCCGGTCAGAGTCATCTGGGTGCTGGCGTGAAGCTCCATATCCGGAAAATGCTCCCTGATATAAAGCAGTACACCAAGATCCTGCACGATCACGCCGTCCAGCCCCGCCTCATAAAAAGGCCTTACAGCTGCGTCCAGTTCCTCCCATTCCCTGTCCTTGACCAGGGTATTGACCGTCAGATACACCTTCCTGCCCAAGACATGGGCATACCGGATGCACCGGATCAATTCTTCCTCTGTAAAATTTTCCGCATAAGCCCTGGCCCCGAATTTGGCGCCCCCAAGGTAGACGGCGTCCGCCCCGGCAGCCAAAGCCCCGTAAAAGCCTTCCACATTGCCGGCCGGAGCAAGCAGCTCCACTTTCTTTGCTTTCATTTTAAACGAAAAGCTGCCCGGTATATCTGGGCAGCCCCTTTCTTATTTTCTGTTGTTGGACTTGTTATATTTATTATAATGATAGTTATTGCCGTCGGTGGCATTTCCACTGCCCGGATTGACACCTCCGGCATCGTTGGCGGCATTGCCTTTCTGGTTTGTCTGGTTTGATTCCGCCGCCCGCTTCTCCGCCGCCTCCAGCTTCATCTGGGTGGAGATCAGCTCATGCTTCAGGTCGTAAACCTCCTTCTCCTTCCCATGCAGTTCTTCCTCCAAAAGCTCGATCTGGCGCTTTGCCTTCATATAATCATCCGCCAGATTTAACTGGAGCAATGTATTCTGAATATCAAGGGGCTGACGCAGAAAGCCTTCTGATCTGCTGTATTCATTGATCTTGTTATTCACATAAGACGCTACCTTCTGCAGGTATTCTTCGCTCTCGTATCCGGCCAGGGTATAAACCTTACCGCCGATGATCACTTCTGTATCCGTTTTAGAAGACATATGCTCCTCCTCTTTCTTTGGTATGTCATTATTATATACCAGAAAGCAGGGAGTGGCAAGTGATTTTTTTGAAGCTGGACCTTATCCTATAAGTGATTTTTTGAAGCACCATCCTATCCCTGAGCGAATACCCCCATGCCCAGATGGGCGTAGGCCAACTCCGTCGCAACCCTTCCTCTGGGGGTGCGGTTGATGAGACCGTTCATGAGAAGATAGGGTTCATAAACGTCTTCAATGGTCCCAGCGTCCTCTCCGATGGCGGCCGCCAGGGTGTCCAGCCCCACAGGGCCTCCCTGAAACTTCTGGATCATGGTCATGAGCATATTGCGGTCAATGCGGTCCAGCCCCAGCTTATCCACATCCATAAGATCCAGGGCAGTCTTTGCCACCGTTTCCGTGATCACACCGTCGTATTTTACCTGGGCGAAATCCCTCACCCGCTTTAACATCCGGTTCGCCAGCCTGGGGGTTCCGCGGCTGCGCCTCGCCAGCTCCACAGCTCCCTTTTCTTCGATCTCCACATTGAGCACTCTGGCTGAATGCAGGATAATGGTCTTTAATTCCTCCACCGTATAAAACTCCAGATGGTGGATCATCCCAAAGCGATCCCTTAAGGGGGCGGTCAAAAGACCGGCCCTGGTGGTGGCTCCCACCAGCGTAAACTTGGGAAGTTCCAGACGCACAGAGCGGGCGGAGGCTCCCTTTCCGATCATGATATCAATACAGTAATCCTCCATGGCCGGATACAGCACTTCCTCCACCTGACGGTTCAGACGATGGATCTCATCCACAAAAAGCAGATCCCCTTCCTCCAGATTGTTCAAAATGGCAGCCATCTCTCCCGGCTTCTCTATGGCGGGACCGCTGGTCACCCGCATATTGACCCCCATCTCATTGGCTATGATGCCGGCCAGGGTAGTCTTGCCGAGACCCGGAGGTCCGTAAAACAACACATGATCCAGGGCGTCTCCCCGCTGCTTTGCCGCCTGGATGTAGACCTTCAGATTCTCCTTGATCTTGGATTGACCGACATAGTCATCCAGCTTCTGGGGCCTCAGGGAGCCTTCTATCTTCGCGTCTTCTTCTGTTAATGCCGTCTCTATCATTCTCTTCGCCATGGACGATCCTTCCTTAAGCTCCTTCTCTTAAACGCATCCTAAACGCATCTTACTTAACGCATCCTTAAAACATTTTTTAAGGACGGCCTCCTAAAACATTTTCTTAAGGGCAGCCTTTAACACGGCCCCGGAATCCATGTCCTCGATCCCTTCTATGGAATTTACAGCCTTCAGGGCTTCCGCCTGACCGTATCCCAGGGAAACAAGGGCTTCCACCGCTTCCCGCTTCTGCTCGGAATCCATGGCAAGGGTGTTCTCCCCGTAAGATGCTGTCTCCCCGCCGATCCCGGTATCCTCCACGCTGATCTTCCCCTTCAGCTCCAGGATCAGCCGCTCCGCCGTGCGTTTTCCAATTCCCGGCGCCCTGGAAATAGCCTTCACATCCCCGGAAAGAATGGCGAAGCGCAGGGAATCCGCATCCAGGGCGGACAACAACGCCAGGCCTCCCTTAGGACCGATGCCGCTGACCGTAAGGCACTGCTTAAACAGCTTAAGCTCATCCCTGCTTAAGAAGCCATACAATAAAAAGGCGTCTTCCCTGACACAGGTATAGGTATAAAGCTTTGCCTGCATCCCGATCCCCGGAAGCCTGGCGGCGGTAGAACCGGAAATATTCACGTTATAACCGATCCCATTCACATCCAGGACCACATTGTCCTCTTCTATATTTTCAACGATGCCGTTTACATATGCGATCATGATATCCCCTCATTTCCAGGCTGTCGCGCCGATTCCTGCTTTACATTTCCAGAATACCACATCCGAACATATGTTTCAAGAGTTTTCTTGGCTTTCTAATTTTTTTTCAAGCGCATTCGCCACAGCTCACTCCGCACCCCAACCGGATAGATCCAACTGTCATGACCGCGCTACGCTTTTTCAGTTGCTTTTTCAGTTGCTTTTTCAGTTGCTTTTTCAGTTGCTTTTTCAGTTGCTTTTTCAGTTGCTTTTTCAGTTGCTTTTTCAGTCGCTTTCAACCCCCGGAGTCATCCTTGCCGCCTGGGCGAGCACCCTTCGGTAAGCCACGATCCAGCACGCAAGATGCACGGCAAAAGTCAACCCCCAGCTGATGGGATAGGACCAGTAAAGGCATTCCAGGGTGTGTATCCTCTGAAAAATAGTCATGATCCAAAGGATCCGGAAGCCGCAGGCGCCGGTTAAGGACACGATCATGGGCATAATAGAATACCCCATTCCCCTCATGGAGCCCACCATCACATCCATCATGCCGCACAAGAAATAAAGGGTGGCGATAATGCTCATGCGCAGCAGACCGTACTGGATCACCTCCGCATCCGGCGAATACAGCCGCAGGATCACATTGCCGAACAGATAAGCCAGGTTTCCGAACACCAGACCCACGCCGATCACAAGCCCCTGACAGATCAGCAGGATCCTTCCGATCCGCTTGAATTTCATTGCACCGAAGTTCTGTCCCGTAAAGCTGATGGCGGTCTGGTAAAAGGAATTCATGGCGGTATAGACAAAGCCCTCTATATTGGACCCCGCCGTGTTGCCCGCCATGGCGATGGAACCGAAGGAATTCACGGAAGACTGGATCAGAACGTTGGACACGGAAAAAAGCGCCCCCTGCAGTCCTGCAGGCACGCCGATCTGAATCATTTTCAAAAGCTTATCCCTGCTGATCCGAAGCTCCTTAAGCTCCAGGTGACAGACCCCGTTTGTTTTCACAAGGCATCTGATCACCAGCGCAGCGGAAATGGTCTGGGAAATCGCCGTCGCCAGCGCTACCCCCGCTACCCCCATATGGAATTCAATGACAAAGAACAGATTCAGTGCCACATTGACGATTCCTGCGATCAGCAAATAATACAGGGGCCTCCTGGTATCCCCAATGGCACGCAGGATGGCGCTGCCGAAATTATACGCCATCATTGCCGGCATTCCCAAAAAATAAATCCGCATATAAATCACGGACTGGTCGATCACATCCTCCGGCGTTCCCATAAGCTGCAGGGCGGGACTTGCCAGTAGACATCCTGCCGCCACGAGGAAAACCCCGCTGATCAGCGCTGTGGCAATGGCCGTATGTACCATATCATGGACTTCGCTGTCCTGCCTGGAGCCGTAAAATCTTGCCACCAGCACATTGGCCCCCACAGACAATCCTACAAATACATTGATCAAAAGATTGATCAGGGCGCCGGTAGACCCCACGGCCGCCAGCGCCTGATTGCCCGCATAACGCCCTACCACGATCACATCCGCAGCATTGAACAAGAGCTGCAGGATACCGGAAAGCATCACCGGTATCGCAAAGATCACGATCTTATGGAACAGCGGGCCGTTACACATATCTATTTCATATTTTTTATCCGTCTGAGCAGAATCGCTCATCTTAGGTCAACTTCCTTTCCCAAAACATGAGTCTGCCGCAGCAGGCTGAAAACAAAACAATAGGTCTGCGGCAGGTTCATGATGAAAATATTCACTCCTGACTGTTAATATAATTGATCAGACCGCCCTCCGCAATGATTTTCTGCATAAATTCCGGGAAAGGCTGTCCTTGAAACTGGGTTCCCTTCGTGCGGTCATAAATGATGCCGGAATCGAAATCCACTTCCACTTCATCTCCGGCGTCGATTCCCTTAGCGGCCTGGGGACATTCGATGATGGGCAGACCGATATTGATGGAATTCCTGTAGAAAATCCGGGCAAAGGTCTCCGCGATCACACAGCTTACGCCTGCGGCCTTAATGGCGATGGGCGCATGCTCCCGGGAGGAGCCGCAGCCGAAATTCTTCTCCGCCACAATGATATCCCCGGGCTTTACCTTTTTTATAAAATCCTTATCGATGTCCTCCATGCAGTGGACCGCCAGCTCCCCCGGGTCTGAAGAATTAAGATATCTGGCGGGAATGATCACATCGGTATCCACGTTATCTCCGTATTTAAACACTGATCCTTTTGCATTCATCCTTCATTTTCCTTCCTGATTTTTCTATTTTCTGAGTTTCCCGTTCCCTGCTTAATTTTGTCGGTTCAGTCCATGCGCTCCGGGTATGAATTACGCCTCCGGCAGCTGGCAGGGACAGGCGATCCTCCCCAACACCGCGCTCGCCGCCGCCACGGCAGGGCTCGCCAGATAGACTTCACTTTTCACATGACCCATACGGCCCACAAAATTCCGGTTGGTGGTGGACACGCAGCGCTCTCCTTCCGCCAGAACCCCCATATAGCCTCCTAAACATGGACCGCAGGTCGGGGTGCTCACCACTGCCCCCGCTTCGATAAAGGTCTTAAGCAGCCCTTCCTCCATAGCCTGCAGATAGATGGCCTGGGTGGCAGGGATCACGATACAGCGCACTCCCTTCGCAACGCGTCTTCCCGAAAGGACCTCCGCCGCGATCCGCAGATCATCCAGCCTTCCGTTGGTACAGGAACCGATCACCACCTGATCAATGGCGATGGGCTCCCTGATCTCGTCGATGGTATGGGTATTTTCCGGCAGATGAGGGAAGGCAACCGTAGGCTTAAGGGTGCTTAAGTCAATGGTGTATTCCTCGTCGTATTCCGCATCCTCATCCGCCGTAAAAATACGGTAGGAACGGGAGGAATGCTCCTTCATATAAGCCTCCGCGATATCGTCCACCGGGAAAATGCCGTTTTTGCCGCCGGCCTCAATAGCCATATTGGCGATGGTAAACCGGTCGTCCATGGAGAGATTATGAATTCCCTCCCCTGTAAATTCCATGGAACGGTACAGGGCGCCGTCCACGCCGATCATCCCGATGATATGCAGGATCACATCCTTGCCGCTGACCCATTTGGACGGCTTTCCCACCAGGTTAAAACGGATCGCTCCCGGAACCTTGAACCAAGCCTTGCCGGTTGCCATGCCCGCAGCCATATCCGTGCTGCCCACGCCGGTAGAAAAGGCTCCCAGCGCTCCATAAGTACAGGTATGGGAATCAGCCCCTATGATCACATCCCCCGCCACCGTCAAGCCTTTTTCTGGAAGCAGGGCGTGTTCGATCCCCATCTCTCCCACTTCAAAATAATTGGTGATCTCGTTGCGCCGGGCAAACTCCCTCACACATTTGCAGTGCTCCGCGGATTTGATATCCTTATTCGGCACAAAGTGATCCGGCACAAGGGCGATCTTATCCTTATCAAATACGCCCTTGACCTTCATCTTATCCATTTCCTTAATGGCAACGGGACTGGTGATATCATTCCCCAGCACCAGATCCAGCTTCGCCTCGATCAGCTGCCCAGCCTCCACCTCAGGAAGCCCTGCCGCTGCCGCCAGAATCTTCTGTGTCATTGTCATTCCCATACTGTTCTTCCTCCTGTTCCTTCATAACCTGAAATTCTTCCGCCCCTTCTCCGGAAACCATCATACCATAACTGTAAGCCAGAAACAAATATATTTATTTTATGCTTGCTATAATGTGAATTCATGGTGTAAAATAATTGTAAAATTTCAAGTTATGACATTAATGGAAATACATGCGGAGAATACATGCAGCAAGAATTTACAATACAGATTTATGATGCCAATTTACAGTAGGGATTTACTGTAGGGATTCCCGGCACCGGGAAACAGAAAGGAACCAGCATGACACAATTTTTAAATCAATATTATGTATTTTATATCACCGCCCAATGCGGGAATATCTCCAACGCCGCAAAACGTCTTTATATCAGCCAGCCAGCTGTGAGCAAGTCCATCTCCAAGCTGGAGGAAGGACTGGGTTCAGAGCTGTTTCGCCGCAATTCCAGGGGCGTTACCCTCACAGAGGCCGGAGAAATGCTTTACCGCCAGCTGGATACCGCCTTCCGCGCCATCGAAACCGGAGAAGAACAGATCCTGCGCCGGGAAGCCCTGGGATCCGGGCACCTTTCCATCGGCGCCAGCACCACCCTGTGCAAATATGTGCTGATTCCCTATCTCCAATCCTACATCAGGGAATATCCCCAGGTCAGAGTCTCCATTTCCTGCCAGTCCACCCACGAAACCATAGCCGCCCTGGAAGCCGGCACCCTGGATGTGGGCCTTATCGGCGAGGCGGAGGGACTGGGGGGCATCACCTTCTGTCCCATCCGCACCATATCGGATGTATTTGTGACCTCCAGTGAATATCTGGACGCCCTGCAAAAAAGGGCCGCCGCAGCGCTTACAGAAAAAGCCGCCGGAACAGAGGATTTCCTGCCGGAAGAGCTTACGTCCCAGGCTACCCTCCTTACTTTGGATAAAAACAATGTTTCCAGACAATATGCGGATAAATATATGATCCTGCACAACATCCGGTTCGGTCAGCAGCTGGAGGTTTCCACCATGGACCTTCTCATCGACTTTGCCAAGATCGGCCTCGGCATCGCCTGCGTCATAGAAGATTTTGTGAAAAAAGAAATCGAAGAAGGCTCCCTGGTGAGATTTCCCACCAGAGAGCCCCTTCCTCCCAGGCGTATCGGCTTTGCCTATTCCAGGCATACCCTGACCAATCCTGCCGCCGGCAGGCTGATCGGGCAGATCCTCGTCCCATAGGGTTTTCGTCTCAGCCGTTTTTGTCCGGCATCCGGGGAGGGACGGGTACCCGCTTCCACAGAGTAGTGACCTTAAATAAGTCGTCGTCGATCTCAATGACCAGCCTGCCGTTCTGCAGCTCCATAAAGCTTTTTACAATGGCGAGACCCAGACCGCTTCCCTCCGTATTCCTGGATGCGTCTCCCCGCACAAAACGGTCTGTCAGCTCCTCCGGGTCCACATGGAGCTCCTGGGCCGTTATATTTTTCAAAACAATGGATACCTCGTCCTCCGTCACATTGCAGTTCACGTAAACCCTCGTTCCCGGCAGGGCATACTTGGCGATATTTCCGAACAGATTCTCATAGATGCGGTAGGTTTTCTGACTGTCCAGAAGCAGGATCACCTTTTCCTCCGGCAGGCTCATCCGAAGCTCCAGCTGGGCGGCCTTCAGCTTATCGGTCATTTCAAAGGCCACCTGCTTCACCAGATTGATCACATCCACCTCCATGATATCCAGCTTCACCGTCCGTGAGGTGGCTTTACTGATCTCAAACAGATCCTCGATCAGCACCTTCAGGCGCATGGATTTCCGCTCCAGGGTATCCAGATATTCCCCGCGCTGCTGATCGGTGATGCCCTCCTCCTTTAACAGTCCGATATAGGTGATGATGGCCGTCAAAGGAGTTTTCAGGTCATGAGATACATTGGTGATCAGCTCCGCCTTCATCCTCTGGCTTTTCATCTCCTCCTCGATGGCTTTCTTAAATCCCCACTGAATCCGGTAGATCTGAGGCTTAAAGGGTTCAAAGACCCCAAGGTGCTCCGGTATGATCACGTTCAGATTGCCCTCCGCGATCTCGTTGGTGGCACGCAGCAGGATGCTGTAGCGCTTCTGCAGATCGTTCACATATTTTTTTAACAGGAAATACAGGATCACGGAGTAGATCGCCGTCACGAAGAATCCGCCCACCCACAGGGAGCTGATGATGAACAGGATCACCGCATTGATCAGAACAAGCCTGATGATGGACTTTCTGGCGTTTTTCGTCAGATCGATACATTCATAGCTTCTGTACAGTTCCAGCGCCTTTGATTTCATATAGGGGAAAAACCGATAGATCAGGCTTCTTTTTTTCACATACTCCACAATGCCGGTGTCCCGGAACATACGCAGGCTGATGCCGGCGAACCATGCGGCAAAAAACAGAACCCACAGGCACAGGATATTGAGCCCCAGCTTCAGACTGTAACCGTAAACCCCTCTTCCCTCCTCCACGTAGACCACAAGCCTGATGACATTCCCGGTCAGCGCGCATAAAAGCACCAGGATCCCTGCAATTCCTTCCAGGGGCATCCGGCACAGGGAAAAAGCCTCCCAGGGCTTTCCCTTCTGCACAAAGGGGACAAACAGAGCCAGGAGAAAGACCCCAAGCAGGAAGAGCAGATAATAAAGATCTACCCCAGCGATCATATAAGACGCCCGTTTGTTATAGTTAACGCCGGGGTAGAATTCTATTTCAGAATAAGTGTTGATCCGTCCGGACTGAACCTGTTCCCAGACATCATTCCTCATTCCAAACAGGATGCTGCAGTCGGTGATATAATTCTTTGCGGTGTACTTATCCCGGTAAGGATAATACCCCACTCCATCGTTCCGGGACGGACCATAAACCGCTCCCATCAGGTAACCTGAGTCGCTGGCAAGAAGGCTCCTTGATGCCGCATACCGCCTGATCTGTCCGCTGTCCTCCCCCTTTACCCTTCCAACGTTCATAATCCCCTGATCGTCATAGCAGAATTCCACGCAGAAATAATATCCTTCCCCATTTTGCAGATCCTGCACATCCGCAGCGTTGGTCAGCACCTTCCCGGTTTCTTCATCCCTGATCACATAATCATACAGATGGCGCAGGCTTTCAAAATGACCCTCCAGGGCGGCAAAATAAGAGTCCATATAATTCAGGTCATCGGTAACGTTCTGATAAAGCTGAAATTGTTCTTCCGCCTCATCCGTTAAGCTGCCCTCCCCATCCCAGATATTCTTCCACAGATCGGACTTCTGGGACTCTCCGGCAATTTCTACCCGATCCTCTGGCTGGTTCTCAGTCTGGTTCCCTGGCTGGTTCTCAGTCAGATTTTCTCCCGGGAAATCTCTGTCAGCTTCTTCCGGGGTCTCTCCCTGGATGTCCTCTGCATTTTCTCCGATGGTTCCTTCCGGAGCTTCCGGGACGTCCTCCGGAGTCTCTTCCAGAACTTCTTCCGGAGCCCTCTCCGGAATTCCCGCCGGAATATCTTCCGAAGCATCTTCTGTCTCTCCCCAGAATCCATCCATTTCCGGCGGATCTGACCGGTCCCCTTCTGAAAATGCTTTCCAGAACTCAAATTCCTCTTTGTAATCCTCCCGAACAGGATAATAAAGCTGGGTATAGCTGAGATTCGTCTTATGCTGGGCGTTGTACAGATCACGGTATAGCACCTGACTGCAGCTGTACAGCAGCTGAATATTGGCGGCGCTTTCTATGGGATTTTCTCTGACGGCCTTCGCCCTGGACCGGAACATTCCGTACAATCCCGTAAAGATGCAGCTGGCGGCAAGGCTCACTGCCAGTCCCGCAAAAATCCATAAAAGCGAACGCCTTTTTTTCTTTTCCTCCATGAATCCTCTGCCTCCTTCCGGCTTTACCCGGTCCTCTTTCCCGTCGGACCTTCCCAGACCGCCTGTCAGGCTTTCCGGCAAATCTTTTTCAGGCTCGCGACGCTCCCCGGCTCATTGCTTGTCGATCTTATAGCCCACGCCCCAGACCACCTTCAGATATTTGGGGTTCCTGGGATCGATCTCGATCTTTTCACGGATATTGCGGACATGCACCATGATGGTATCTGTGTTTACCGCCTTCTCGTTCCAGATCCTCTCGTAAATCTCATCTGCGGAAAATACCCGTCCGGGATTCTTGATCAGAAGCTGGACGATCTTAAACTCCATGGGGGTAAGCTTCACAGGTTCTCCGTCCACGCTCACTTCCACAGTGTCCTCATTTAACTCCAATCCCCCGATGGTATAAATATGATCCCTGGGCGCCTCATCATTTACCGCCGACAAATATTTAGAATATCTTCTCAGATGGGAATTCACCCTGGCTAAAAGCTCTAAGGGCGTAAAGGGCTTGGTCACATAATCGTCCGCTCCCATATTTAATCCCATGATCTTATCCACTTCCTCGGACTTGGCGGAAAGCATGATCACCGGGAATTCATAATTCATCATCCGCAGCCTCATCAGCATGGTCACGCCGTCCATCACCGGCATCATCACGTCCAGGATCGCCAGATGGATCTCTTCCCGCTGCACGATCTCCAGGCCTTCCCTTCCATTAGAAGCCTTGGACACCAGATATCCCTGATTTTTCAGATAAATCTCGATGCCGTCCCGAATCTCCTTATCATCCTCTACAACCAGAATACGATACGCTTTCTCCACGTTTCATTTCCTCAAACTTTTCACTTATTTTGCGGGAAAGGGAACTTCTCACCAGGAACTCTTTCCGCCCCGCAATAGCATCATTATAAGGTGAAATTCCCCGTTCTGCAACCGCTTCTTCGGAGAAAAACGCTCCCTCCCCGGACAGCCTTTCGAAAAATCCCTGTTTTATGCGGTTTCCTGCGTTATTAAAGATAATATTTTAGGAAACTGAAAACGGAATGCATAAAAAAAGAAAGAATTTCTAAAGAAACTCTTTCTTTTTTCTATAAAAAGCATTACCTTCTATAAAAAGCATTACAGCCCGTCCGTTCCCCGGATTTCAAAAAATGACCGGATCAGTTGTTGATGAGCTTGTCCTCTTCATTGTTCCAGCTGTAAAGCTTGCGGACCTCTTCGCCCACCTTCTCGGAGGGATGCTCGCTGGCAAGCTTTCTCATGGCACGGAAATGGGCCTGGCCGCCTGCATCGGACATATCCAGAAGGAATTCCTTGGCGAAGCTGCCGTCCTGGATGTTCTTTAAGATCTGCTTCATGGTCTTCTTGGTCTCTTCGGTGATGATCTTGGGACCAGTCACATAATCGCCATACTCCGCGGTATTGGAGATGGAATATCTCATGCCTGCAAAACCGCTCTGATAGATCAGATCCACAATGAGCTTCATCTCATGGATGCACTCGAAGTATGCGTTCCTGGCATCATATCCGGCCTCCACCAGGGTCTCAAAGCCTGCCTGCATCAGGGCGCAGACCCCGCCGCACAGAACGGCCTGCTCGCCGAAAAGGTCTGTCTCCGTCTCGGTACGGAAGGTGGTCTCCAGAACGCCTGCCCTTGCGCCGCCGATTCCTAAAGCATAAGCCAGAGCCAGATCCAGAGCCTTGCCTGTAGCATCCTGCTCCACGGCTACCAGACAGGGAACGCCCTTGCCTGCCTGATATTCGCTTCTTACCGTATGTCCGGGTCCCTTGGGTGCGATCATGGTCACATCCACATCCTTGGGAGGCACGATCTGTCCGAAATGGATGGAGAATCCGTGGGCAAACATCAGCATATTGCCGGGCTCCAGATTGGGAGCGATGTCCTTCTTGTACATGGCAGCCTGCTTCTCATCATTGATCAGGATCATGATGATATCAGCCTTCTTAGCCGCTTCTGCCGCAGTATACACTTCAAGGCCCTGTGCCACAGCCTTGTCCCAGGACTTGGAGCCTTCATACAGACCGATGATCACATGGCAGCCTGAATCCTTCAGATTCAAAGCATGGGCATGTCCCTGGCTGCCGTAGCCGATGATAGCGATGGTCTTGCCCTCTAAAAGGGAAAGATTACAATCCTCCTGATAAAAAATCTTTGCCATTTTTCATTCCTCCAAACAATAATTTAAAATAGAAATTAATAAGTAAATAAGACTTAAAAATTTATAACTGATAGGTTTCCCTAGAGCTATCTGTAAACATATACGAGGTTTCAATCCTCAGTCCTGATCCTAAAGCCTCAGCTTTATCTAACACAAAAGTTCAGTCTTAATCCTCAAAATAAGCTACATTATCGGATCCCCGGCTTAAGCCTGTGATGCCGGTGCGGGCCAGCTCCAGGATCTCATATCCGTCAAGGAGGGCAATAAAGGCTTCCACCTTGCTCTGGTTGCCCGTCAGTTCAATGATCAGGCTGTCCGTCGCCACATCGATGATATTGGCACGGAACACATCCGCAAGGGAAATCACCGCCTGACGCTGTTCGGAAGAGACCTTCACCTTGATCAGCACAAGCTCCCTGTAGACGCTGGAGGTAGAGGTCAGCTCCTTGATATTCCTGACATCCACAAGCTTCGATACCTGCTTTTCGATCTGCTCCAGGATCACGTCGTCCCCGGAGGTCACAATGGTGATCCTGGTAAAACGCGGGTCCGCCGTCACTCCTGCAGTGATGCTGTCGATATTATAACCGCGCCTGGAAAAGAGGCCGGCAATCCGGCTTAAAACGCCGGAAGTATTATCTACCAATAACTGAAATACCTTTTTTTGCATATTCATACCTGCCTTTTTGCTTTTTTCCTTTTATTTTTTCCCCCATACTTTTCCTTTTACTTCCCTTTCCCCTTACTTTCCTTTCCCCTTACTTTCCTTTTCTCTTTACTTTCTTTCCCCTTTACTTTCCTTTTCCTTAATTCACTTCGTTTTCCGCGCATTTCATCAGGGCAAGGGTCCCTGTGCGGGCTACCTCCACGATGCTGATGGACTGCAGCATGGTGATCAAAAGCTTCGTCCGTTCCGGCACATCGCAGATCTGAATCATCATAAAATGCTTGGACATATCTACGATCTGAGCCTTCATGATATCGCAGATCTCCATGATATCCCTGCGGTTGCCTTTGTTATATTTCACCTTACACAACATTAGTTCCCGGCTGATGCTCTGATGCTCATCGAATGTCTTCACCTTGATCACATCCAGCTTCTTATTCAGCTGCTTCTCAATCTGTTCAATGGTGCGCTCATCCCCGCTGCTGACAATGGTCATACAGGACACCGTGGGATCATCCGTCTCTCCCACTGCCAGACTGTCTATATTAAAACATCTCCTGGAAAACAGACCGGAAACCTTGCTCAGGACGCCGGAACGGTTCTCCACCAGGACAGAATAAATCCTCTTCATGACTTTCCTCCTGCTAAGCCTGCTCCAAAGGAGCGTATATACTATCTTTGCTCATAAAATGGCGCTTCCAAGTCAAACTTTGTTCGACTTGCCCCTATTTTACAAGGTCATAAGGATCGATAACGCATTCCATCAGGATGGATTCATCCCCCGCCAGAAATTCATCGATGGCCTCCTGGGCATGTTCCATATTCTTAAGCCTCTGGAAGCGCATGCCATAGGCGGCAGCGATCATTTCCAGATCCGGACTTCCCGACAGATCCACCACAGAATAATGATCCTTGTAGGTATAATGCTGGTATTCCCGCACCATCCCAAGGTAATTATTTTTCAGGACAATGATTTTCACCGGAATCTTGTGCTGGCGCATGGTAGCCAGCT
>CANQBS010000010.1 GCA_947589075.1 uncultured Acetatifactor sp. | reverse complement strand
TGAACGTCATGCTTTGAAGTTATGTTGAACCGCCGTATGCCGAACGGCATGTACGGTGGTGTGAGAGGGCGGAGGAAATCCGCCCTACTCGATTTTTATGATTGATCTTAAAACCGCAGACAGCTGTAGACCGCAGACAGCTGTCTGAGAGAACTTACCTTTACTGTGATTCCTGGGCCGCGGCCTGTGCTGCGGCGTCAATGCGGTACTGAAGCTCGACGGATTGCCGGTATATAATGTTTTCCGCCTCAGGGTTGGCGAAGAAGGTCACATCGTGCTGGCAATGAGACATAGCCAGAGGAGAAGAAATGGTTCCGTCCGGATTGACAATTGTGGAGGAACCTGCCCAAAGGGACTCATCCTCGGGCGCATAATTCAGGTTATAAACACCCTGCACCTGGAAAGGACATTCCGGCGCTGCAGGCAGTCCGTCGTACTGGCAGATGGGACCCTGGAAATGCATATCGCAGCTTTCCGTGGGAACTGCGTTTTCCGCAAAGTATTCTGTGGTCAGGAAGGCGTCGCACAGGCCGGGGATCGGAAGCTTCCCGGACCTGGAGCAGACCGTCTCCCTTACGATGCCGCTTGGCATAACAAACTGTTCGTTGGGGAGATTCTCGTGGATCCTGCTCATCACTGTTTTCCAGAGACTTCTGGCCAGGGTGCGTTCTCCGGCCTTGTCGTTTAATTCTCTCTGGTTATTGTCATAGCCCACCCAGACGCAGCAGGTATAGTAAGGAGTATAGCCTGCAAACCATACATCTTTATAATCGCTGGTAGTACCGGTCTTGCCGGCCATGGCCATGCCGGTATTGAAGTATGCGCTGGTTCCCGTTCCTCCCTGTACCGTCATGACGTCCACCATGGCGTCTGTAAGGAGAAAAGCGGTGGTTTCCCGGATGACCTGTCTGGTTTTGGGGCTGGTGTTGTCCAGAACCACATTGCCGTCGGCATCCAGGACCTGGGTATAAAGCTTGGGCTTAATGTATGCTCCCTGATTTGCAATGGCGGCATATGCCGCGCACAGCTCGATATTCTTTACTCCGTAGGTAATGCCTCCCAGAGCAAGGGGCTGCTGGTTATCGAAAAAATACTGATTGCCGATCCAGGTGCCGTCGGTCAGCGTGGTGAAACCGAAGTTCAGCAGGTAATCGTATCCCAGCTGGGGGCTTATCTGGGTCAGGGCCTTTACGGTGATCACGTTCATGGAACGGATGATGGCGTTGCGGACAGTCTGGATCGTATAGGTATATTTTCTGTTGGTGTTGTTGACGGGTTCACCGGTATCGTAGTTGAAGGGCATATCGTTGAATACGGATGCCAGCGTAAGCCCTGCGGTATCGAGCCCGGGGGCGTAGGTGGAGAGGATCTTAAAGGTGGAACCGGGCTGCCTGACGGTGCCGGTGGCGCGGTTTAAGGTCAGTCTTCCCTCTTTGGAGCCCCGCCCGCCGATGATGGCTTTTACATAACCGGTGCTTTGATCGATGATCACCATGGAGGACTGGGGCTCCGGCGTAAAGGTGTAGCGCCGCACGATCCGTTCCTCCGGGACATCTCCGGCTACAGCCGCTTCATAGGTCAGGATGGCTTCCATTCCCTCCTCCTGGGAGGAGAAAAGCAGATCAAAATCGCGGTCACCGTTTTCTTTAAACCATTTGGTCATATTCTGTTTGCTGTAGTTGGTGACGTTGCCATCCTCATCATATACGGAAAGGGCGTAGTCCAGATCCCACCAGGTATTTTTCGGAAAATTCTCAGAATCAGAGTATACTTCGTCCACAATGGCCTGAATCTGGGGATCCAGGGTGGAATAAACCTTTAAGCCGCCGGAAAGCACCAGGTTGCTTGCCATGGATTCCGACATGCCCGTCTCGATCAGGTCCTGCTGGATCTGCTGCTGGAGGGCGTCTGTAAAATAGGTGCCGGTGGTAACGGTGCTGTCCAGGTACTCTGTATTGCTGGTCTGGATCCGTTCATAGACCGCATCGGAATCCTCCATGGCCTCATCGTATTCCTGTTGGTCAATGAAGCCCAGTTCCTTCATATTGTCAAGACAGTCTTTCCGCCTGCGGGCATTGTTTTCCGGATGGCTGATAGGATTGTATCCGCTGGGGTTCTGGGTGATGCTGGCGATCACGGCGCATTCGGAGAGGGTCAGCTCGCTGCAGGACTTTCCGAAATAACGCCTGGCGGCAGCTCCCACCCCCAGCGTATTTTGTCCGCAGTTAATGGTATTCATATAATTGAGCAGCACCTGGTCCTTCTCGGTGTGCTTGTCCACTTCCATTGCCAGGTACTGTTCCTGGAGCTTACGCTTGATCTTCATCAGATAATTCTTGCCTTCGGAGGTCCAGTTGGTGAAAATGGCGTTTTTCAGAAGCTGCTGGGTGATGGTGCTCCCCCCCTGGGTCCTTCCATACCGGAGAAACCGATAGGCGGAACGGAACAGAGCTTTGATATCAATGCCGTTGTGCTGATAGAAGCGCTCGTCCTCAATGGCGATGAATGCTTTGCCCAGATCGTCCGGGATCTGTTCCCAGGTCAGGATGATACGGTTGGCGTTGTTTCCCACAAAACGGTCAATCTCATTCCCGGCGCTGTCGTAGACCGTGGATGCCTGACCGGAAGGCACAAGGGAAGAAATCTGTATGGAAGGGGCGCTTGCAATAATGCCCTTGAACATGCCGATCCCTGTGGCGGTTCCGACGACTCCCAGAGAAATACATAACACAAGAAAGAGCTTTAAGAGAGTAAGCCCTAATTTTCGTCCCCATTTCTGGGATTTAGAATTTAACGCCCGCTGACGTTCGCGGACTCCTTTTTTCCCATAATTCATATTTCCTCGATTCTGCCGCCGACAGGCGACGTTAGATTCAAAGATTGAAAACAGCCCCATGACTATTTTCGATCTTTTGCCTCTTCAAATAAAATTTATCCGAAAAATATTACAGGAAGTGCTTCCTGTGTTTCTGCTCATTTCACTATTATATCAAAAATGAACTGGTAAATAAAGTTTTTTTTGATTTCTTCATAATTGTTTCATAATTTTATGATTTCTTTTGATTTTCTTGGAAAAATATTGTAAGATAAAAGGAGCGGAAAAGGGGCGGGAAAGGGCCGGATAGGAAAATACCGGGATGGAGGAAGCAGGGATGGCGGAGAAAAGCTGCAGGATCCTGATATCGGGCGGAACAGGCGAGATCGTGGAGAAAAAGTCCAGGTTTATCGCCACGGTCCGGCCTGTAAAGTCCGAAGAGGAAGCCGTTTCGTTTATAGAGGAGATCAAAAAGAAATATTGGGATGCGAGGCATAACTGTTCTGCTTTTGTGGTGGGAAGGCGGGGGGAACTGACCAGATGCAGCGACGACGGCGAGCCCGGCGGCACTGCGGGGCGCCCCATGCTGGAAGTCCTTCTGAACGAAGAAATCTGCAACATCGCTGTGGTGGTGACCAGATATTTCGGCGGAGTGCTGCTGGGGACGGGCGGGCTGGTGCGCGCTTATACCCAGGCGGTGAAGGAAGGGCTTGCCCATTGCGTGACCGGGATAGAGCGTCTGGGGCATGAGATCCTTTTGGAGTCGGATTATACCGATATCGGAAGGATTCAATATATCCTGGGGCAGAAGGGCATCGCGCCCCTGGAAAGCGAATATACGGATCGGGTGAAGCTTACCCTGCTGGTTTCCGCAGAGCAGAGCCCTGTGCTTCGGCAGGAGTTGGTGGAAGCCACCGGGGGCAGGATAAAATGGGAAAAAAACAGGGAATATTATTTCATTGACAGGGAAGGAGGAAATGCTTATGGAACAGATCAAGGAGATTGAAGAATTAAAGGAGCTGCTTGACAATAAGCAGTATACCAGGCTTCGTCAGTATCTGGCAGAGTTGAATGAAGCCGATATCGCCGGAATCCTGGAGGAGATGGAAGAAGAGGAAATGTTAAAGGTCTTCCGTATCCTGCCAAAGGACCTGGCGGCAAACGCTTTTTCCTACCTGGATGTGGACAACCAGCATATGATCATCACCTCACTGTCGGCAAAGGAGGCCGCCAACGTTATCGACAATCTGATGGCGGACGATGCGGCGGACATGCTGGAGGAGATGCCTTCCAATGTGGTGAAAAAGCTTCTGGCAAACGCCAGTCCCGAGACCCGCCGGGATATCAATCAGCTTCTCCGTTATCCGGAGGATTCTGCCGGAAGCATTATGACGGTGGAATATGTGGACTTGAAGGAGAATCTGACGGTCAAGCAGGCAATCGAACGCATCCGCAGGGTGGGGCTGGACCGTGAGACCATCAATATCTGCTATGTCCTGGATGCCCAGAGAAAGCTGATCGGAACGGTTGCCCTGCGATATCTGCTTTTAAGTGAGGAAGATGAGCTCATCAGCGATATCATGCATGAAAACGTGATCTCCGTAAATACCCTGATGGATCAGGAGGAGGTTGCCGGGCAGTTTAAAAAGTATGACTTTACTGCCATGCCCGTAGTGGATAATGAACAGCGGCTGGTGGGGATCATCACCGTGGACGATATCGTGGATATTATGGAAGAAGAGACCACGGAGGATATGGAAAAGATGGCGGCTATCCTCCCCAGCGATAAGCCTTATATGAAGACGGGGATCTGGGAGACCTTTAAAAAAAGGATTCCCTGGCTTCTGCTCTTGATGGTGTCGGCAACCTTTACCGGACATATCATTACATCCTTCGAGGACGCCTTAAGCGTTTATGTGGCTTTGACCGCTTTTATTCCCATGCTGATGGATACCGGAGGCAATGCCGGCGGACAGGCAAGCGTCACGGTCATTCGCGGACTGTCCCTGGGGGAGATCGAATACAGGGATGTGCTGCGGGTGCTGTGGAAGGAAGTGCGGGTTGCCGTTCTGTGCGGCGTGACCCTTGCCCTGGCAAATTTTGCCAAGCTCATGCTTTTTGACCGGGTGGGGCTTTTGGTGGCACTGGTGGTCTGCCTTACCCTGATCGCGGCGGTGGTAATGGCGATGATCGTCGGATGCCTTCTTCCTGTGCTGGCGAAGCGAGTGGGCTTTGATCCGGCGGTGATGGCAAGCCCCTTTATCACCACTATTGTGGATGCATTGTCCCTGCTGGTGTATTTCCAGGTGGCGACAGCGGTGCTGGGACTGTAACAGCCTGGCGGATGGCTCCCGCTCAGCTGCAGAGCCCGTATGGCTGCGGAATCCCCGCACGGCCGCAGGAGCCCGCATGGCTGCAAATCCTGTAAAGCCGCGGATCCCACGCAGATACAGATATAAGAAAACCGGAGAAACAGGATGATTCCTGTCCTCCGGTTTTTTGATTTCCATTTAAACTCTTACCTGCCAAGCGTTGCCTATTATACATTACCTGTCAGGCATTTACCCATCCGAAACCTTCGGTATCACGCCGAGTCACGGGCTTACTTTTTCTTCAATACCAGGTGCTGAGGAAGACCGTTTACCATGAAGGGCTGGTAGTCGCCCTGGATCAGAGGCTTTACGTAGTCGATGAATTCTTCTGTTACGAAGTTGCCTTCCTTGTTCACCCAGTCTCTGGGAACCAGCTTCTCGTTGTTAGCGATGCGGTGCACATCGTAGATGCCTGCGGCGCTCATGTAAGGATCGTCGGATACACGGTCGATGACCACCATCTTGCCGGTATCTCCCTCGTCGGCAGCTTTTACCGCGGCGCCGCCTACCATGAAGGCTTCGTCGATATCGGTACGGGAAGCCATGTGGGATGCGCTTCTCTGCAGGGTGGAGAACTCAATGCCCCTGGTCTTGCAGCCCAGCTTTGCTCCCAGGTAGCCGGCCAGATAAGCTGCCGTTCCCTGAAGCTGCTTATGGCCGAAAGCATCCACGTAGTCAGGACCGCCGGAAAGCTCGCAGACATAACGGCCGTCTTCCAGCTTGATGCCTTCTGAAACAGCGATCACAACGTTCTTCTTCTTATGAACCAGTTCCTTTACCTTCTTCAGGAATTTATCGATATCGAAAGGAATCTCGGGCAGGTAGATCAGATCGGGGCCGCCGCATTCCTCGGTTCTTGCCAGGGCAGAAGCGCCGGTCAGCCATCCCGCGTTACGTCCCATGATCTCCAGGATGGTGATGTTTTCCTTGTTATAGCTTAAACCCAGGGCGTCCCGGATGACTTCCTTGGTGGAAGCTGCGATATACTTTGCAGCGCTGCCGAAGCCGGGGGTGTGGTCCGTCAGAGCCAGGTCGTTGTCAATGGTCTTGGGAACCCCCAGGAACTTCTGCTCGTGTCCCTTGATGATGGCGTAGTCCGACAGCTTCTTGATGGTATCCATGGAATCGTTGCCGCCGATGTAGATGAAGGCTTCGATCTCCAGCTTATCCAGGATCCGGAAGATCTTCTCGTAAATCTCGGGATTCTCGTGGATCTCGGGAAGCTTGAAACGACAGGAGCCTAAGAATGCGGAAGGGGTCCTCTTCAAAAGCTCGATGTCCATGTCGGAATGGATCTGGGTAGAAAGATCCACATACTGTTCATCCAGAAAACCCTGGATACCGTGTAACATACCATATACCTTATGGAAACCACGCTCCTTAGCGGTCTTATAGACTCCGGCCAGACTGGAATTGATGACCGATGTGGGGCCGCCGGACTGTCCTACGATAATATTGCGCCTTTTTGTTGCCATTAAAATTGCCTCCTTAAACTTTGTTTACCTAAGGATGCTTCGCGAAGCGTGGCATCCGTTGCTTTCTCTCTTTTTGGTCAGTCCCCATTATAACAAAGAGCTTGCTTGTTTGCAACTGGAAAATTTGCAGAAAATGGCATTTCTCCGCGGATAGTTATCCTCATATTTCACAAAAAAACCTTTCGGACAGGGCGTCCCGGTGAAAAAAACGGTTCGGTCTTTACAATTGATCCGGATGAGATTACAATAGAAAAAAAGGATCTCGGGGGCATTGCGGAGGATGTGTGACAGAAAAAGCATATTTGCGGAGGATTTGAATCCCACCTTTCTTTTTGCCTGGAAGGGGATCAGGGATGGAAAACAGGCCGGGGGACGGGATGATTACCACAGCCACGATTTCCTGGAGATAGCCATGGTGCTGGCAGGCAAAGGAAGATACCGGATCGACGATAAGCTGTATGAGGTATCCGAAGGAGATCTTCTGATCTTCAATCCGGGGACGAGGCATCAGGCGGTGATCATAGAGGGAAACGAGACTCCCAGCGCGGAGTTTTTTATCGGAGCGTCGGATTTTCATATTAAGGGTCTGGCCAGAAACTGTCTGCCCCTGCCGAGGGAAGGATGTATCCTGCATACCGGTATGGAACTGCGGCAGAGGCTGCTTCGGGTCTGCAGCGCTATGGAGGCGGAGAATGTTTCCTACCGGAAGGGCCGGTATTATATGATGAAGTCCTATCTGGTGCAGCTGTTGCTTTTGATCATCCGGGAACAGTATGAGCCGGAGGAAAAGCATTCCGGTTTTTCCCTGGAATCCACCAACAAAAAGTATGTGGTGGAGCAGATCATGAATTATTTTGAGGATCATTACAGCGAAAAGATCTCTCTGGATCGGATCGCGGAAAACATGTATCTGAGTCCCTTTTATGTGTCGAAGCTTTTTAAGAGCGAGACCGGCAGCACCCCCATCAGGCATCTGATCGATATCAGGCTGTCTAAGGCAAGGGAGCTTCTGGAGAACGGCTGGGAGGGCAGCATCCAGGAGGTGGCCGCAAGGGTGGGTTATGAGGATGCGTACCATTTCAGCAAGCTGTTTAAAAAGAAATATGGGTTATCCCCTTCCCAGGTGAGAAAAAAGCCGGGAAACAGTCCTGCCTGACCCCTGTTTCCATCAGACCGGGCGGCTGGCCGGGCTATTGCGGCAAAACAGATCAAAAAAAGTTGGAAAACAGTTTTCAAACAGAGAAAAATCTGATACAATCTGTTGTAGGGTATTTATAAAAGTTTCAGGGTATTTATAAAATAATGTATGGAGGTTAGGAGAATGAGGTATTTTTTTGAATCCTGCGTAGAAAAAAAGGACGGGGGATATACGATTCAGATCCCCTTTAATGTGTGGGAGGTCTGTAAACTGAGGGATGTGATCCAGGCGGATATCGTGCTGGACAATAAGATTATCGCCTGTGAGCTTCTGCCTCTGGAAAAGGGAAATTACGAGATCCATATCAAGGATGAGGATGCGGTGACCGTGGAGCTGGGCACACCCCATAAGATCCTGCTGCATGTGACTGGAACCCTGATCCGGATGGACCAGAACAGCCCCTACAGCTTTGAGAATCCCATCCGTAAGATTGACAGCATGCAGGTGATCATTCAGCCGGAGGACGGTCTGTGCGGACAGGCCTGTGTGGCCATGCTGGCCGGGATCACCATTGCGGAGGTGATCATGGTGATGGACTGCAGAGAGTGGCAGGCCACCATGGGGCGCATGATCTCCGCGCTGAATTATTTCGGCATCGACCACAGCGATATCATCGTATATACGGAAGGCAAGCCGGCGGTTCTGCCCAAGTGCTGCATCATGATGGAGAGGATGGGACGCTACTGTCATTACCTGGTGCATTACGACGGGAAGTTCTATGACTCCAACCTGGGAGTCCTGACAGAGTATGACATGAGCAAGCTGTTGGGATATCTGGAGATCAAGTGCTGACGGGATGTAACGAAAGAAAAGCCCATGCGGGAGACAGAGGATGCTCCTGCATGGGCTTTTTGGATGCGGGGACGGGGTCAGATCCCTGAAATCTAAAATAAATATTAAATCCGGTTTTCTGAAGCATTATATGAAAAATGAAGAAAACAAGAGATAAGATGAGATAAATGAAGAAAATGGAATCTTAATCACTCTGAATAAAGTTGCAAAGAACTACATATAAAACTAATATATGTTTTGCAATTAGCACTCAGGCAAAAAGAGTGCTAACAAAAATAGTATCAGAACAAGATATTTAAGGAGGCAATGACCATGAAATTAGTACCTTTGGGTGACAGAGTGGTATTAAAGCAGTTGGTAGCAGAAGAAACGACCAAGTCGGGGATCGTCCTTCCCGGACAGAACAAGGAGAAGCCCCAGCAGGCTGAGGTTCTTGCTGTAGGACCTGGAGGAATGGTGGACGGCAAGGAAGTAAAGATGGAAGTAAAGGTAGGGGACAACGTCATTTATTCCAAATACTCCGGAACAGAAGTGAAGCTGGAGGATGTGGAGTATATCATCGTAAGACAGAGCGATATCCTGGCGGTCATTCAGTAAGCAGGAAGCGGGAGGTTCCCGGTTTATCCGGGAGGCAGGCCTGTTTCGCATTATTTCGCATTTGACTTTATTTGAATATTATTTTGGAGGCGAATCATTATGGCAAAGGAAATCAAGTACGGCGCAGAGGCCCGTGCAGCATTGGAGTCCGGTGTGAACCAGCTGGCTGACACCGTGAGAGTGACCCTTGGACCTAAGGGAAGAAATGTGGTATTGGATAAGAGCTATGGCGCACCCCTGATCACCAACGACGGTGTGACCATCGCGAAGGAGATCGAACTGGCGGATCCTTTTGAAAATATGGGAGCGCAGCTGGTAAAAGAGGTTGCCACAAAGACCAACGACGTGGCAGGCGACGGCACCACCACCGCAACGGTTCTGGCACAGGCTATGGTAAATGCCGGCATGAAGAACCTGGCGGCAGGCGCCAACCCCATTATCCTGAGAAAAGGCATGAAGAAGGCGACTGACTGCGCAGTGGCCGCCATCGCCAACATGAGCCAGAAGGTGGCTGGCAAGAACCACATCGCAAGAGTGGCTGCCATCTCCGCGGGGGACGACGAGGTCGGACAGCTGGTGGCCGACGCCATGGAGAAGGTTTCCAGGGACGGCGTCATCACCATCGAGGAATCCAAGACCATGCAGACCGAGCTGGATCTGGTGGAAGGCATGCAGTTTGACAGAGGATATATTTCCGCATATATGGCGACAGATATGGACAAGATGGAAGCTGTTCTGGATAATCCTTATATCCTGATCACAGATAAGAAGATCTCCAATATTCAGGAGATCCTGCCCCTGCTGGAGCAGATCGTACAGTCCGGCGCAAAGCTGCTGATCATCGCTGAGGATGTGGAGGGCGAAGCCCTGACCACCCTGATCGTGAACAAGCTGCGGGGCACCTTCAATGTTGTGGCTGTGAAGGCTCCCGGCTATGGCGACAGAAGAAAGGCAATGTTAGAGGATATCGCCATCCTGACCGGCGGCACCGTCATCAGCTCTGAACTGGGCTATGAGCTGAAGGATGCGGATATGAGCATGCTTGGCCATGCCAAGAGCGTTAAGGTCCAGAAGGAGAACACCGTGATCGTGGACGGCGAAGGCGACAGGGCTGCTATCCAGAGCAGGATCGCCCAGATCAAGAATCAGATCGAAGAGACCACATCTGATTTCGACAGGGAGAAGCTTCAGGAGCGTCTTGCCAAGCTGGCAGGCGGCGTGGCGGTGATCCGTGTGGGCGCGGCTACCGAGACCGAGATGAAGGAAGCCAAGCTCCGTATGGAGGACGCCCTGGCAGCTACCAGAGCGGCTGTGGAGGAAGGCATCATCTGCGGCGGCGGCGCAGCTTACATCCATGCTTCCAAGGATGTGGCAAAACTGGCCGAGACCCTGGAAGGGGACGAGAAGACCGGCGCCAACATTGTCTTAAAGGCCCTTGAAGCGCCTCTTTACCATATCGTGGCAAACGCAGGCTTAGAAGGTAGCGTTATCGTGAATAAGGTGAGAGAGTCCGAGGTGGGCGTGGGCTTTGACGCCCTGAAGGAAGAGTATGTGGAGATGGTATCCGCCGGGATCCTGGATCCTGCCAAGGTGACCAGAAGCGCCCTGCAGAACGCAACCAGCGTTGCCAGCACCCTGCTTACCACCGAATCCGTCGTGGCAAATATTAAGGAAGAAACCCCTGCAATGCCTGCAGGAGCCGGCGGGATGGGCGGAATGATGTAAGATCGCGGCGCATAAGCGCATCCTGACATCTTAAAATGAACGAAAACGGCGCTGCCCCGGCAGCCCGGAGTAAAAGAGAAAAGTCCTGGAGACAGCACAGCAAGCCGTCTCCAGGGCTTTTTAAAATGGAGCAGAAGGCACAAGATCCGAACACTGACAACAGTCAATGTTCGGATCTGCATCATAAAATGGAGCATATGGGATTCGAACCCACGGCCTCTACAATGCGAATGTAGCGCGCTCCCAGCTGCGCTAATGCCCCATCACCTTTATTCGGTCACATGACCCATTATATCACAGGCAGGATAAAAATCAAGTTTTATCTGATCATTTCTTAATTTTTTTTGAAATATCTTGTAATTCTTGCTTTTTATCTTATAATAAAGATAGAAACTGGGAAGAGGGGTTCCTAAAAGTATAAAGGCGGCAAGCCTGATATTTAGAAGGAGGTATTATGATGAAAAGGATTCAAAAAATAATTTCCGTGCTGTTGACGGCGGCCATGCTCGTGCTGATCCCAGGCGCTGATATGCTGAGGGCGGATGCTGCGGAACCGGTGACGTATGCGGTGAAGTATCGTCTGGATAAGGGAGATTGGTATTATCTGCCCAATACGTCCGTATTTGATGAAAGCAAGACGTCCGGCCCGGTCAGTGTTCTGCGCGGACTGCTTAAGGACGGCGACCTGGTGGTGGTTTATAATGATGTAGAAAATGCGGATAAGCTTGATCTTGGGAATGTGAAGCTTTCCAATCTGACTTATGTGCAGAATGCAACATGGACCATGGTTTATGCAGGAGGCGTAACGGACTGCTATGTATTGGGAGGCGCTACAGGCACCATAAACTGCAATGTGGAAAATGCTTATGTATATGACACGGTGGTCTTTAACTTCAATGCCAATGTAAATAATTTAACGATCTGTTCTGAGGATGAGGTTTTATCCTCCATCGGCTGTCAGGGGACTGTGAAGCACCTGTACGCCTATGGCACCGCTTCAAACAGCGTAAATTATAACTTGTATGATTTTGGCGCGGGCGTGTTATATTTTGAAAATGGAGAGTTCCTTCCCCGTACTGAATTGGGGGGATATAAAACTTCCGAGGGACAGTCGTCTGCTTCGGCATCTTCTCAGCCGACTCAGGCTCCGGCAGCGGTATCTGCCGTGGATTCCTCCGTGCTTGCTTCTGCCAAGGCCGGTGAAAATGTAAATGTCAGCGTTGGTTCAAGCTTCAGCATTCCCGTGGCGACCCAGAAGAAGATCGCTTCCAAAAAGGCAACTCTTGCATGCCAGGTGAGCGGGACCGGTTATACCCTTACTCTTTCCTGCTATGATATCAAGAAGCCCAGGGAGGATATGGTATTTCAGGTAACCAACCAGGCGGATATTCCTGAAACGGCCAGGAACGAAGTGACAAATGGTTCCTTAAAGAGTATCACCGTAAACGTTGGAGAGAAGAAATTCTTCTCCCAGGCGCTGAATCTGCATGTGGCTCTGGGGGCTGAATGCGCGGGCAAAGTCGCGACCATGTATTCCTATGATGAAATAACCGGCAAAATGAGATATGAAGATTCTTATGCGGTCAATGATAAGGGACAGGCCGTGTTCCGTCTGCTGCGGGGCGATGAGTACGTGATCGTTGTAACCCAGCGCGCTCCTGCCGTACAGTCCGGTTCTGCCGTACAGGCTCCTGCAAATGCAACTACATATGTTGTGGTGCGCGGCGACAGCCTTTCCAAGATAGCTGCGCAGCACCGTATGAGTCTGGGCACCCTGCTTCAGGCGAATCCCCAGATCAAGAATGCAAACAAAATTTATCCCGGGGATGTGCTGGCTATCCCTGCAAGATAACCTTTATCGGCCGATAACAGCCGGAGAGAAAATCAAGAAAATAAGATAAAGGAAGAGGTCCTTCGGGGAAGGGTGTTCCCTGAAGGATCTTTTTTCTGAGGATTTTTCACAGAAGAAATAGAGTCATAAAGTAAAAACGATCCGGCGAAAATAAAATAATAAAGTAAAAATAAAATTAGAAGAAAGTAAAAATAAAATTGGAAGAAAGGCTTGATTTTTACATATATATCTGATAATATCGGACGTACATAAAGGTTCTGTACAAATCCTGAGATTCTGTAATCGCTTTGACATGTGAATTCATTTGACAAGCAGTAGAAGCAGAATGTCCAGGATTATTTTTTTAGGGAGGATATTATGATTTTATTACCAGTACCGAAAAAACAGCAGCAAAAGGAAGGCAATTTCAGGATCGGACTGTCCACGATGATTGTAATGGGTTCTTCCTGTCCGGAAGGAACAGAGCTCTATGCGAAACTGTTGAAGGAAGAGATCGCGGCGTCTGCCGGATTCCAGGTTTCCATTACAAAAGGAAAGGCCAGGAGCGGGGATATTGTGCTGGAGGTGAATTCAGCTTTAAAAGAGCAGCAATATATCCTTACGGCGGAAAAGGATGCCGTATCGATCCGGGGAGGCAGCCTTAATTCCCTGGGATGGGGCGTGCAGACCCTTCGCCAGATCGTGCGCCAGTGCGCCGGCCTGATTCCCCTTGTCAGGATCGAAGATGAGCCGGATCTTCCCAACAGGGGATTTTTCCATGATGTGACCAGGGGCCGGGTCCAGACCCTTCCCAATCTGAAAAAGCTGGCGGACACCATGGCTTTTTATAAGCTGAATCAATTACAACTGAATATGGAGCATACTTATCTGTTCCGGGATCTTACGGAACTGTGGAGGGACGAAACGCCTCTGACCGCGGAAGAGATCATGGAACTGGACGATTACTGTTTTGAGAGAGGGATAGAATTGGTTCCCTGTCTTGCCAGCTTCGGGCACCTTTACAAGCTGCTCGGCACCAGAACCTGCGGGGAATATTGTGAGCTGACGGACAGTGTGGGGCAGGAATTCTCCTTTTTTGACAGAATGGGCCACCATACTGTGGATGTGTCCAATCCCGGTTCCATGAAACTGATCCTGGGAATGATAGAGGAATATATGCAGCTGTTCCGCTCGCAGCAGTTTAATATCTGTGCGGACGAGACTTTCGATCTGGGCACGGGGCGAAGCAAAGAGCTTGCCCAGGAAAAGGGCAGGGACAGACTCTATGTTGATTTCATATCCGGTCTCTTCGATTTCCTCATCAAAAACGGAAAGAGACCTATGTTCTGGGGAGATATCATCTGCGGCTTCCCGGAGCTGTTAAAGGAGCTTCCTGAAAATGTGGTGTGCCTGACCTGGGGATATCTGCCCCAGCAGCGGGATGCGGAAGTGCGCACCATGCATGATGCCGGAGCGGTTCAGTATGTATGCCCGGGAGTCTGCGGCTGGAATACCTGGGTGAATTTCATGTCCGGAAGCTATTCCAACATCACGAGGATGTGCAGCTATGCCAGAAAATACGATGCCATCGGCGTGCTGAACACAGACTGGGGAGATTTCGGACACATCAATCAGCCGGTATTTTCTATTCCCGGCCTGATCTATGGAGCGGCTTTTTCCTGGAACGGGGAGGAAATATCCTTTGAAGAGCTGAACCGTCAGATCTCCGTATTGGAGTTTGGGGATCGTTCCGGCCGTCTGGTGGGATGCCTGGCACAGATGAACGAGCTGAACTCCTTCTGCTGGAGGGATACGGTGATGATCAGGGAATGGTCCAAAAAGGGAAAGAGCCATGAAGAGATGGCGAAGGAATTTGAGCGGAAAAACATCCGGGAGAAGGCCCATTATAATCAGGAACTGGATGCCCTGGAGGAAGAATTCCTGGAAATCAGCCGAAGCCTTGACAACGGCAGGAAGGACATCGTATCGGCAGCCAGCCTGTCCTTTATGGCGATCCGCGTCTGGAACCGGGTGGGTCAGTATCTGCTGGCGGTGAAGGACGGGATCAGGGATCTGAAAGAGGGAGCAGAGCTGGCCTGCGAGCTGGAGCGCTGTCTGTATCATTATAAGAAGAACTGGCGTGAAAACAGCAAAGAAGGAGACTTAAGCAAAATCGAGGATATTTTCTGCTGGTATGCCGACAGGCTCCGGGAGGGTTTCGCCGAGTGACGGCATCTGAACCGCTGTGATGGAAGCCGCTGTGAATGCGGCTGCCGCAAATGATCGGACGATAGGATTTTTTCTGGAAAAGTATTGACATTTCATTCGGTTTGTCTTATACTGAACAAGAATTAAATGGTAGTTTTAAGTAAGAGTGGAATCCGTTCCACTCTTATCTTTTGGTCTGATAGAAAAACAGGGCGTATCGGATGTTTTCAGACCCTGGAAAGGAAGGCAGAACATGTCCAGAAAAGAGGACTACGAAGCGAGGACGGAGGCGCTTCTCGCCCCCATAGCGGCCCGGTGCGGTGTGGAGATCTATGATGTGGAATATGTAAAGGAAGGCAGTGAATGGTATCTGCGGGCTTATATTGATAAGGCGGGGGGCGTCAGCATCAATGACTGTGAGAATGTGAGCAGACCCCTTTCGGATGCTCTGGACCAGGAGGATTTTATCCCGGACGCATATACTCTCGAGGTCAGCAGCCCCGGTCTTGGAAGGACCCTGAAGAAAGACAGGCATCTGGAGAAAAGTCTGGGGGAAGAGGTGGAAGTAAAGCTTTTTAAGCCGATTGATAAATGTAAGGAATTTACAGGGATCTTGGACAGTTTCAATGAGGAACAGCTTACGATCGTGGAGAATGGGTCTCCCAGGACCTTCCTGCGTAAGGAGATCGCCCTGATCAGACTGACGATAGACTTTTAATCTTTTAACCGGATAGAGAGCCCTGCCGTCGGGCGGGAGCTGCAGAGGATCGCCGGCGGACTGCCGGCAGAATGGAGGATAACAGGAAAATGAATAAGGAATTAATGGAAGCGTTGGATATTTTGGAGAAGGAGAAGGAGATCAGCAAGGATACCCTTTTTGATGCCATCGAAAATTCTCTGATGACAGCCTGCAAAAACCACTTTGGCAAGGCGGATAATGTGAAGGTAGAGATCAACCGTGAGACCTGCGACTTCCTGGTATATGCGGAAAGAGAGGTCGTGGCCACCAGAGAGGAAGTGGAAGATAAGGCTACCCAGATCGCCCTGGAGGATGCGCTGGAGATCTCCAGCCAGGCTCAGGTGGGCGATGTGATCCATGTGGAAATTAAGTCCAGGGATTTCGGAAGAATCGCCACCCAGAATGCGAAAAATGTGATCTTACAGAAGATACGCGAAGAAGAGAGAAGCGTGATCTATAATCAGTATTTTGAGAAGGAAAAGGATATTATGACCGGCGTGGTCCAGAGGTATCTGGGGAAAAACATCAGCATTAACCTGGGTAAGGCGGACGCCATGCTGAATGAAAGCGAACAGGTAAAGACTGAAAATTTCCGCCCGACGGAGCGTATCAAGGTCTATATCCTGGAAGTGAAGAACACGCCGAAGGGTCCCCGTATCAGCGTGAGCCGTACCCATCCGGAGCTGGTGAAGCGGCTGTTTGAATCCGAGGTGACAGAGATCCGGGACGGCGTGGTAGAGATCAAGAGCATTGCCAGAGAGGCTGGGAGCCGTACCAAGATCGCGGTATGGAGCAATAATCCCAACGTGGATGCGGTAGGAGCCTGTGTAGGCGTCAACGGTTCCCGTGTCAACGCTATCGTGGATGAGCTGCGGGGAGAGAAGATCGATATCGTGAACTGGGATGAGAACCCCGGCAACCTGATCCAGAACGCCCTTTCTCCGGCTAAGATCGAGGCGGTGTTCGCGGACCCGGATGAAAGGACTGCCAAGGTGGTGGTGCCGGATTATCAGCTTTCCCTTGCCATCGGTAAGGAAGGGCAGAACGCCAGGCTTGCGGCGAGGCTCACCGGATATAAGATCGATATCAAGTCCGAGACCCAGGCCAAGGATGCTCCCGGCTTCCGTTATGAGGACTATATTGATGATTATGACGAGGATTACGACGAATACGAGGAGTATGAGGAAGAAGGATACGAAGAAGACGGAAGCTACGGGGAAGGCTATGAAGAAGGGGCCGATTATCAGGAGGATCCCGGCTATGACGGGACTTCGGACTATCAGGAGGATCCCGGTTATCAGGATGAGAACTGATCTTCCCGTCAGAAACTGAGGGGCAGGATAAAAAACAGGATGTGAAGAAATGGCGAAAAAGATTCCCTTAAGACAGTGTATCGGCTGCGGAGAGATGAAGGGCAAGAAGGAAATGATGAGGATCCTGCGCACTCCGGAAGGCCGGATCTGTCTGGATGTTACAGGAAAGAAGAATGGAAGAGGCGCATATCTTTGTAAGCAGGAGGAATGCCTGAAAAAAGCCCGAAAGAACAAGGGTCTGGAGAGGGCCTTTCAAATGAGCATTCCGGATGAGGTCTATTGCCTGCTTGAAGAAGAATTCGAGAGCCTGAAAAAGGAGTTTGAAAAGCTTGGATCAGAATAAGGTTTTGTCGTTGCTGGGGCTTGCGGCAAGAGGGCGCAACCTGTCCAGCGGAGAATTTCAGACAGTGAATGCAGTGAGGGACGGTACAGCCAGGCTGGTAATCGTAGCGGAGGATGCATCTGCGAATACCAGAAAGTTATTTACCGACAAATGCAGCTTCTATGACGTTCCTTTTTATGTGTACGGGACAAAGGAGGAGCTTGGACACGCGATCGGCAAAGATGTAAGGTCATCGGTGGCTATACTCAATGCGGGATTGGCGGAAAGTATCGAGAAGAATCTTAAAACAGTGACATTGGAAAATGGAGGTAGATAACATGGCGAATATCAAGGTGCATGAACTGGCAAAGGAATTGGGTAAAACCAGCAAAGATATTATGGAATATTTACAGAAAAAGGGAGTAGAGGTAAGATCCGTTCAGAATTCCCTGGAGGATGATGTGGCAGGTATGGTACGGAAGGATTTGGGAAACAGTAAAGAAGAAAAGGAACCGATACAGAAGGAATCTGCGCAGAAAGAATCGGTGCAGAGGGAACAGCCGATGCAGAACGGACCGGTACAGAAGGGGGCCGAAGCGGAAGCTCCCAGGAAAAAGAAAAAGATCATCATTGTGAGCAATCAGCAGAATTCCAATATTTCCGGTCAGAGAGGATCCCAGGGGCAGGGCGGAAGACCTGCGGGGAGAGGCAATTATAGCACTCAGACCGGATACAGCGGACAGGGAAGCTACGGTTCGGGACAGGGAGGCGTAAGATCTGAAAGAGCGGATCGTCCTGAAAGAGAAGGCGTCCGCCGTGACCGGAATATGTCCAGAACCAAGCCTGCGCCGGCCGCGCCTGTCCGTCCCATCAAACCGCTGACTCCGCCATCTCCTACCCCCAGCGTGCAGATGGCTTCGCCCAGACCTCAGCCTGTCAGGCCCCGTCCGGAAAAAGCTGCGGAGAAGCTTCAGGATGCGGCAGGGGTAAAGAAGGAAGAAAAGGTGATTCAGGCAGCGCTGGCAGAACAGAAGGCGGCAGCAGAGCAGAAAGCAGCGGAAAGGCTGGAGCAGCCGGAAGGAACAAATCAGGCGGAAATTCAGAATATCCTTCCTGCAAAAGAGCTTAGGACAGAGCAGGAAAACCTTCCGATTCAGACAGAGCAGTCAGAAAAGTCAGTTGGCGGAGAAGATCTGTCAGCGGAACGGGGACGTTCCGGATCCCGCCCGGCAGAAGGAAGAGATCGGGAGAAACGAAACGTCGACCGGGGAGAGCGTGAAAGCGGCCGCGCCGCAGATGCAAGAGAGCGTGACAGACGGGGCGCCGACCGTGAGAACAGGGGCCGCGACAGTCGTCCGGCAGATGGAAGGGACCGTGAGAATCGTTTCCCGGATGGAAGGAATCGGGAAGGCCGCCCGGCAGACGCCAGAGGGCGCGAAGGGCGTCCGGCAGATGGAAGGAATCGGGAAGGCCGTTTCCCGGACGGGCGAGAGCGGGAAGGACGCGACAGAGAGAATCGTTTCCAGACCGGGGATCGCAGTCAGGGAGCAGGACAGTTCCAGTCAAGAGGAGGAACAGGCAATGGCAGACCGTCCTACAACAGAACGGATGGAGCTTCAAGACCTGCTAGAGCAGGGATGGAAGGCGGTCAGGGTGATCGCCGCGGCAGCGGCGGCCCTCAGGGCGCTGGCCGCGGCGGTGCAAATGCTGTCCGCGACGGCAGAGGCAATGCGGGGCAGGGAAATAAATTCAGAGGGAAAGAGGCTGCTGGCAGCTTTGCGCCGGAGACTGCATCCAAAGACATTGAAAAGAAACGGGAGCAGGACAAGAGGCGTATCAGCCAGGAAAAGGATAAGCGTTCCAGGAAGGAACTGATCTACGAAGAGGAAGAAAAGTTAAAGAAACCCGGCAGATTTATCAAGCCTGAGAAGAAAGAGGAAGCGGCGGAGGAAGTGATCAAGGTGATCACTCTGCCTGAGACCGTTACCATCAAGGATCTGGCGGATAAGATGAAGGTTCAGCCCGCCTCTATCATCAAGAAGCTGTTCCTGGAAGGCAAGATCGTAACGGTGAACCAGGAAATATCCTATGAGGATGCCGAGAGCATTGCCATGGAGCACGATATCCTCTGTGAGAAAGAGGTTAAGGTAGATGTCATTGAAGAGCTTCTGAAGGAAGATGAAGAGAATGCGGAAGATCTTGTGGAGAGACCTCCTGTAGTCTGCGTCATGGGTCATGTGGATCATGGTAAGACTTCCCTTCTGGATGCCATCCGTAAGACCAATGTGACAGATAAGGAAGCGGGCGGCATTACCCAGCATATCGGAGCTTATACGGTCAATGTCAATAACCGCAGGATTACTTTCCTGGATACGCCGGGACACGAGGCCTTTACCGCCATGCGTATGCGGGGCGCCAACGCTACGGATATCGCCATTCTGGTGGTGGCGGCGGACGACGGCGTGATGCCCCAGACCATAGAAGCCATCAACCATGCAAAGGCTGCAGGGGTAGAGATCATCGTTGCCATCAATAAGATCGACAAGCCCTCCGCCAATGTGGAACGGGTGAAGCAGGAGCTGACGGAATATGACCTGGTGGCAGAGGATTGGGGCGGAAGCACGGTATTCGCGCCGGTATCCGCCAAAACCGGAGAGGGCATTGAGGAAATGCTGGAGATGATCCTGTTGACTGCGGATATCATGGAGCTTAAGGCCAATCCCAAAAGACAGGGCAGAGGTCTTGTGATCGAGGCCGAGCTGGATAAGGGCCGTGGTCCCGTGGCGACGGTTCTGGTGCAGAAGGGTACGCTGCATGTGGGAGATTTTATTTCCGCAGGCGCATGTTACGGAAAGGTTCGAGCCATGATCGATGACAAGGGCAGAAGAGTGAAGGAGGCGGATCCTTCCACGCCGGTGGAGATCCTGGGCCTGAACGATGTGCCCAGCGCCGGTGAGGTGTTCTTAGCCCATGAAAGCGATAAGACGGCAAAATCTTATGCTGAGACATATTTAGCTCAGAATAAGGAAAAAATGATAGAGGAAACCAAGAGCAGGATGTCCCTGGACGATCTGTTCTCCCAGATCCAGGAGGGCAACTTAAAGGAACTGAACCTGATCGTCAAGGCGGATGTACAGGGCAGCGTGGAAGCGGTAAAGCAGTCCCTCACAAAGCTGTCCAACGGGGAAGTCATGGTGAAGTGCATCCACGGCGGCGTAGGCGCCATCAACGAATCCGACGTGATGCTGGCCGGCGCTTCCAACGCCATCATCATTGGCTTCAATGTGCGTCCTGACGCGACCGCCAAGGCTACGGCCGAGCGGGAAGGAGTGGATATCCGTCTCTATAAGGTGATCTATCAGGCTATCGAGGATATCGAAGCCGCCATGAAGGGCATGCTGGATCCTGTTTATGAGGAAAAGGTCATCGGCCATGCGGAGGTGCGTCAGATCTTCCGTGCATCGGCGGTAGGCAATATTGCAGGCTCTTATGTGCTGGACGGCGTGATCCAGAGGAACTGCAAGATCCGTATCAGCCGGGAAGGCAAGCAGATATACGAGGGCGAACTGGCATCCCTGAAGCGGTTTAAGGATGATGTAAAGGAAGTCCGGGCAGGCTACGAATGCGGTCTGGTCTTCAGCGGATTCGACCAGATGCAGGAGTTTGATATCGTGGAGGCTTATGTGATGGTGGAGGTACCACGCTGAATTTAGCGCCTGGGCGCTAAATTCAGCGGGAAGAATCGCGAAGCGATTCTTCTGTCTGGCAGGCGAGAATTTCTCTGCACAAGGCGCTGAATTCAGCGGGAAGGGTCGCTTTGCGATTCTTTTGCCTGGCAGGCGAAAGGTTTTTCCGCACTTAAGGATCTGCCCGTTTTCAGGAAGGTCTCGTTTTTGGAAGGGTCGGGGGCTGCGTAAGCCGGACCCGGGAGGATGAAGTTATGAGAAAAAACAGTGTAAAAAATACCCGGATCAACGGTGAGGTGCAGAAGGTTCTGGCGGAGGTGATCCGGGGGGAGATCAAAGATCCCAGGATCAGCCCCTTTACCAGCGTGGTGGCCGTGCAGGTGGCGCCTGACCTGAAAAGCTGTAAGGCCTGGATCAGCGTGCTGGGCGGCGATGAAGAGCGGGAAGCTACCATGCAGGGGCTTAAAAGCGCCATGGGCTTTATCAGGACAAGGCTGGCAAAAACCGTAAATCTTCGGAATACGCCGGACATTACTTTTGTGATGGATCAGTCCATTGAATATGGAGTCAACATGTCCCACAGGATCGATGAAGTGATCGCTGCGGACGAGAAGAATGCGGCGGTTCATGAGGAAATAGAGGAAAATAAAACGGAAGAAATCAATAAAACGGAAGAAAGTCAGTAGTATAGCATAAGCCTCGTTGATACGGGGCTTATCCTTATCCTGCAGAAATATAAGAGCGGAAAGGCAGCTCAGTGACAGAAAGGAAGAGGAACATGGATTTTACAAGCATGGACTTGATAGATATTTTACAGGAATGTCAGGGCGCAAAGACTGTCGGCATCGGCGGTCATGTGCGGCCGGACGGGGACTGCGTAGGAGCCTGCCTGGCTCTGTATCAGTATCTTTCAAAATGCCTGCCGGATACATATCTTAAAGTTTTTCTGGAAAAGCCGGCGGATATTTTCCGGGAAATGAAGGGTTATGACGAGATCGACAGCAGCTTCGGGGAGAATACGGTGTTTGACGTATTTTTTTGCCTGGATTGCGCAAAAGACAGGCTGGGAGGCGCTGAAAAATATTTTGAAAATGCGGGGAAAAAGATCAATATTGACCATCATGTGAGCAATCCCGGCTGCGGGGATGTGAACTATATAAAGCCCATGGCCAGCTCCACCAGCGAACTGATCTATGACCTGATCGATAAGGAGAAGCTGGACCGGGATCTGGCGGAGGCAATTTATATCGGCATCATCCATGATACAGGGGTGTTTCAGTATTCCAACACTTCCCCGGAAACCATGGAAAAGGCGGCGCAGCTCATCCGCTTTGGCTTTCCTTTCCCGAAGCTGATCGAGGAGACCTTTTATCAGAAGACCTATTTGCAGTCCCAGATCATGGGGCGGGCCCTGATCCAGAGCATCCGGTTTATGGAGGGCAGATGCATTGTCAGCTGCATCGACCGGAAAACCATGGATTTTTACGGGGTAGGACCAACCGACTTAGACGGCATTGTGAACCAGCTGCGGAACATTGCGGGAATCCACTGCGCGATTTTCATGTACCAGACAGATGTGCTGGAATATAAGATCAGCTTAAGATCCGATGAAACGGTGGATGTGGCAAAGGTCGCCAAATTTTTCGGAGGCGGCGGTCATATGAGGGCTGCGGGCTGTACCATGCGGGGCACCTTCCATGACTGCGTGAACAACTTGTCCCTTCATATTGAAAAACAGCTGGACGGGGAATGAGCCTGTGTGAAAAGAGGATTTAACGGCAGATGGGGATTGCGGATGGGGATTGTGGATAGGGATTGCAGATGAAGATTGCGGATGAGGATTGCAGGTGGGGATTGGTATGTATAATGGCGTGATCAATGTTTATAAAGAAGCGGGTTTCACCTCCCATGACGTGGTGGCGAAGCTGCGGGGAATTTTCGGACAGCGTAAGATCGGGCACACGGGAACCCTTGACCCTGCCGCCACGGGAGTGCTGCCGGTATGTCTCGGCAGCGCTACGAAGCTCTGCGACCTTCTTGCGGATCAGGACAAGGAATATGTGGCGGAACTTTTGCTTGGAGTCCGGACCGACACCCAGGATATGACCGGGCAGGTTCTGGAGGAAAAGGAAGTAAAGGCGACGGAGGAACAGGTCCGGGAAGCGGTTCTTAGCTTCCAGGGGGAGTACCTGCAGGTTCCACCCATGTATTCGGCCCTTAAGGTAAACGGAAAGAAGCTTTACGAGCTGGCCCGGGCGGGAAAAGAGGTGGAGCGGCAGGCGAGATCGGTCATGATCCATGAGGTCCAGATCTGTAAGATGGAGCTGCCTCTTGTCAGGATCCGGGTCCGCTGTTCCAAAGGAACCTATATCCGCACCCTTTGCGAAGATATCGGAAAGAAGCTGGGCTGCGGCGCGACCATGTCCTCCTTAGTGCGGACCCGGGTCGGGTTCTTTCAGGCGGAAGATGCCTATACCCTGGCGAAGCTGCAGGAATTGAAGGACAGGCAGATGGGGGAAGGCATAGAGGCAGGGAAAGCTATAGAAGCGGGAGAAGGCATAGGATCGGGGGAAACGATAGAGGCAGGGAAAGTTATAGAAGCAGGAACTGGCATGGAGATCGGGAAAAAGCTGGATCTCCTGGGAAGCATTTTGATCCCGACAGACGCCTGCTTCCCCCAGGCTCCGGCGCTGCATGCGGCGGGAGAGGGGATAAAGCTTCTGCAGAACGGAAATCCCTTTCAGCCCCATCAGACCAGGGAAAAGGTTCTTTATCAGCCGGGGCATTGGGTGAGGATTTATGACGAGGAAGACCGTTTTTATGGGATTTATGCGTTGGACGAGACTTCCGGCTGCTACAGGCCTGTAAAGATGTTTTTGTAAGATGTTCCTGCAGCTGAAAAATCATTTTTGAAGGAGTAACCATATGGAAATCATAAGGGAGGCCGCCCATTTTCATTTGTGCCGGCCAACGGCTGTGGCCCTGGGAAAATTTGACGGCGTTCACCTGGGACACAGACGCCTGCTGGATGAGATTCTGGGGCAAAGGCAAAAGGGTCTGGCGGCCTGCGTATTTACCTTTGACCCGCCGCCGTCCCTTTTCTTCGGCGGAGGCGACGGCAGGGAGCTCACCACCAGGGAAGAGAAGCGCCTGTTATTTGAAAGAATGGGAATCGACATTCTCATAGAATTTCCCCTGACCGGAGAAACGGCTGCGACTCCCCCGGAGGAGTTTATAAGAAGGATCCTGGCGGAGGAGATGCACACAAGGTTCATCGCCGCAGGGGTTGACGTATCCTTTGGGGCAGGGGGGAGGGGAAACGCATCCCTTCTGGAAAACCTGGCGGAAGAATGCGGCTACGTTCCCCGCATCATAGAAAAGGTGGAGCTGGAGGGCCAGGTCATCAGCTCCAGCCGTGTGCGGAAGCAGGTGGAGGCGGGCAATATGCCCGAAGCGGAAAAGCTTCTCGGGATGCCTTATACAGTAATGGGGCAGGTCGCCCATGGAAAGGGCCTGGGCAGGACTCTGGGAATCCCCACGGTGAACCTGATCCCCCCGTCCTCCAAGCTCATGCCTCCCTGCGGGGTTTACGCCTCCGCCGTATGGCTGGGGGGCAAAAGATATTCCGCAGTCAGCAATGTGGGATATAAGCCCACAGTGACCCAGGAGCATATTCTGGGGCTGGAGAGTTACCTGTACGACTTTGAGGATGAGATCTACGGGGAGGAAATAGCGGTGCAGCTTCTGGAATTTGAACGTCCGGAGCGGCGGTTTGAAAATGTGGAGGAACTGAAAAAGCAGCTGGAAAAAGATATCCGGGCAGGACAGCCTGAGATGTGCAAAAAGTGCCGGGAATTCCTGTTTTAAGGGATTCCCGGCATTGTCTTGCAATGAGATAGGGTGAGGTAAAAAGGGGCAGTAAAAGCGTCCGATTAGTAACATATTAGTAACAGGCTTTTATTTTTTCAATTTCTGCCCTCGAGTCATCCAGGGACCTGTGCCCATAAACAGAATTGGTGAGATTCCTCTGCTCTTGCATTTTAGGGTATTGCAATTTCCTGTAAATTGTCATATCATATACTTAACAAGAGAGCCGAAAGCTAGAGTACACCTAGCCGCCGGCGTTATAAGTCCTAAAAGCAGCGCCTTAGTTTACCAGACCGAGGGCGCTACTTTTTGCGTGAAATAAAAACAACAAGAGTAATTAGCCCCTTTGGCTCCCCTGGCAAGCATATTATATTGAGAAATTACAGGATGCTTGTTGCGACATCGCAACAAAACGTAAAACCCCCTTTTATAATCCTCCTCAATGGCGTACCAAGAATGCCCTAGCAGAAATATTGAATGTCTCCGAAATAGTCGTACCATTTTTGGATGATTTCTGCGCTTCTTGCCTCGATCATTCGCATTATATTTTTCAGTGTTTTTTCCGGTATTTTTGATGTGTTATGGCACAAATAACATTTCCCGCTTTTCGTGATCCAAATTTTAGTAGAATTCGCTGTAGGATTTCCCTCTGATACGTGGACATGCACAGGCTCCAGCGGTTTGTTTTCATTAGTCCAGAAATATACCCAATAAGATCCGAGTCTAAAGATTTGAGGCATTGTCAAATCCTCCCTCTTGCGAAAATTCCATGATCAAGTGTGCGGAAGATTCGATGATTTCTTGAAATCTTGCAATATCTTCTTTTGAATACTCATAAATGTCTTCCCATTTATACTCTGGGAGCCAACAAGTGGCATGCCGAAAGCAAACCTTCTCGTCAGGCGTTTCGATGTAGACCTTTACTCGTCCATCAGGTTTCATTTCCGAATGTACAATTTCAGTGTTATCATTTAATGTCATGTATGGATACACCATGGCTTTCCTCCTATTTCACATTATTCTAAAACACGATAAAGCAATTTTAAAAATCCTTATCATCCATAATAATCCTCATTCCGGAGCGTTTCCATTCCTCTTGGAGGATGAAGTCAACCATCTTTTTTCCGTGAGGATCAAGATTACGGTATTTTTTTACCATCGTCAGTTCTTTTATGTTGACCTCATCCTCGGGAAGTTTTGCTTTAAGGAAATAAGAAGCATTAACATGAAGGGCTTCACATATATAGGAAAGCATGTCTAAGTCCGGTTTGCTCACATTATTTTCCCAATTGCTGATTGTATTTCCGGTAGTATTTAATTGCCTTGCCAATTCTGCTTGCTTTAATCCGGCCTCAGTTCGTGCTATTTTTAGTTTCTCTCCAAAAGTCATGTGATTATCCTCCTTGCAGCCCCATAATACAACAATATTTAGAAAATGTAAATAAAAATCACAAAATTCTTGAGATAAAATTTGAAAACCTATTGACAAAATCGAAGAAACCGAGAAAAATGGCATTTATTCAAAAAACGGTCTTAAACAAATCTTAATGATTTAGATACTATTTTCTTAATCTTCTTTTTGTTATATTGAAATCATAGGAAAGACGCCGGGATCCGCTACATGAAGAAATAGAGCGAATAACCGGCATCTTTTGTCAACGTATTTCAAAAGGAGGAGTCCGGGTTATGAAAAAAGGAAAGGTATCTCGTCTCATGGGTCTGTGTTTTTTGACGATTTTGTGCTGCGCATTTTCCAGTGCCTGCGGGAAAAAGGAGAAATCCCGGGCTTACGGGATCGACGGGGTCGTCTATGTGCCCAGCCCCTTTGCCCCTGCCGTCACGGCTAAAGAGCAATGGCAGGAAAAGTATTCAGGGGGAAACGGCGGCTGGAGTGAAGTTCAATACAATAACGGCTGCCTTTATTACGATTTTATGGGAGATATCAGGCGGCTTCCCGTTGACGGGAAAGGAGAGGCGGGAGAGGAGACGATCGTAGTGGCGTCCATGAGCAGGGCGGACGGCACGGGAAAGCATTTTTCCGATTTTACCGTAGATGAGGAGGGCTCCCTTTATCTGCTGTTGCTGAACCAGCCTGACTGGCAGGCGACGTCTCAGGATGAGGAAGAGCGCTATAGAAACGGCACCCTTTTAAAAAAGCTTTCCGACGGGACGGTGGCTTATCAGATATCCCTGTCCGGAATCCCTCTTATGCAGACCTACGAGGGAAACCAGCTCGCTTTAGGAAGCGGCCATGAGCTGTATCTGCTGGCGGCGGACGGAATCTATTTATTTGATCCGGAGGGAAAGCAGGCGGGTAAGATCGAGACGAAGGGCGTCCTGTCAGAAACAAACAAAACCCAGCTTCTGGCAGAGGGAAAGGATGCAAAAGTTTATTACTGTGCAGATGACGTCAAAAATGCCCTGAATGTGGAAAAGACCCTTTACGAAGTGGATCCGGGAGGAAGGCTTCTGGAGGTCATGAGGGGCTTCCACGGAACCCTCAGGGGTTCCTCCTTCGGGCTTCTTTTGGAGGATAACGGAGCGATTTCCCGGTACCAGGAGGAGGGCCGTTTCTTTCAGGAGATCTTTCGGCTGCAGGATTCCGACCTGTTAGCCGATGTGAAAGAGCTGACCCAGATTTCTGAGGACTGTTTTGTGATATGCTCCGCAGATATTGCTTCGGATATTTCTGAATGGCATCTTCTTACCGGAACGCCCACAGATGAGATCCCTCCTAAGGAGACTCTGGTGCTGGCAACTTGCGGCAGCTATAACCTTGAGAATATGGCCGCCCGTTTTAACCGCATAAGCGACCGTTACCATGTGATCGTGGAAACCTTTGGCGGAGGGGGCTGGCAGGAGCGGCTGGACGCCAGGATCGTATCCTCCGATCCCCCGGATCTTTTGGATCTGAACAACGGTATCTACAGTCTGGATATCCGGAAATACGCGGGAAAGCAGGCATTGGAGGATCTGACGCCCTATCTGGAGGAAAGCGAGGTGCTGAGCCCGGAAATGATATGGGATGCTATCCTGGAAAGCTATACCATTGACGGCAGGCTGGTCTGCGTTCCCACCAGGTTTTATATCCGTGCCTTAGAGGGAAGGAAGGATCTGCTTGGATCTAAGAAGGGCTGGACCCTGGAGGAAATGCGGGAGCTCCTGGAGAAAAATCCCCGGCTCATGCCAGTGCCCTGGCTGCCCAAGGTGGATAACTTTTTTGACGATATGATGGAATATATGTGCGGGGACAGCCTGTTGGAGAAATTTGTGGATCAGGAAGCCGGGGAATGCGGTTTTCAGGATAAGGAATTCCTGGATTTCATGGGGTGGCTTGTGGATTACTGCAGGGATAAGGAAATGGTGCCCTATATTCAGGAAGCCGAAACAGAGGAGCTTCTGTCCACGACCATAGAAGTGGAGCGGGTCTGGGACCTGCTTGACGTTCGGACTTTTGCCTGGGCGTCGAAGGAAGGACTGACGATCATAGGATTTCCTTCAGCCTCCGGGGAACCGGTTTACGACGGGATCCCTATGGATTCTCTGGGGATCCTGTCCGTGTCGGAAAAGAAAGAGGGCGCCTGGGAGTTCCTGGAATTCTATCTGACAAGGGAATATGATGAAGGCATCTATATTCCTTTCAGGAAGGATCAGGTGGAGAAATACCTGAAGGAGGCCATGACCCCGGAATATTACTATGATGAGGAAGGGCAGGTTAAGATCGACAACAGAACCGGGGAACCCAGGAAGAAGACGAAGGCATGGATCCTGGCAGACGGGGAGTCCCAGGGCTGCGATGTCCTTCCCAAGGAGACTGCGGACCAGTTCCTGGATCTGATCGCCCATACCCGTTTTACCTTAAGGAACAGCACGGAGGAGAATATCCTTGCCATCATCCGGGAGGAAATGTCCTATTGTCTGGCAGGACAGAAAACCGTGGAGGAGGCGGCACAGATCATCCAGAACAGGGCTGTGATCCTGTTAAAGGAGTCAGGAAAGTAAAATCACCTTAAAATAAAAAAAACAGTTGTATCTTTTCCTGTTTTCCCTTAAAATAAGAATGATCGTTGTTTTTTGACTGAGTTTTAAAATGAATGCTTTTATTGCGTATGCAGGATTTGCGAAAGCGAAGGGATAACAGATTATGAGTTTAAATATCATTTTGTCGCTGGCAGGCGGTCTCGGACTGTTTCTGTTCGGTATGGATCTCATGAGCGACTCCATTGAGAAGGTGGCGGGCGCCAGGCTGCGTCATATCCTGGAGATATTCACCACCAACCGCTTTATGGGCATGATCGTGGGTATCGTTTTTACCGGCATCATACAGTCTTCTTCCGCCTGTACCGCTATGGTGGTCAGCTTTGTGAACTCCGGGCTGATGAATCTGTATCAGGCGGCGGGAGTGATCTTTGGCGCCAATATCGGTACCACCATCACGCCCCTGCTGGTATCCTTTAACCTTTCCGCCATCGCTCCGGTGATCCTTTTGGCCGGGGTGCTGGTTGCCATGTTCTGCAAAAAAGAGAAGGTGAAAAAGGGAGCCGAGGTAATCGTGGGCTTCGGCATCCTGTTTGTGGGCCTCAGCACCATGTCCTCCGCCATGGAGGGGATGAAGAATGTGCCGGAGGTCACGGAGCTTCTCAGATCCCTGCGCTTCCCTCTGTTGGCAACCCTGGTGGGCTGCCTTCTTACCGCAGTCATTCAGAGTTCTTCCGTTACTGTCAGTATCGTGCTTCTGCTGGCCAACCAGGATCTGCTGGATCTGGCCATTACCCCTTATATCATCCTGGGCTGTAATATTGGTGCCTGTACCACGGCCCTGCTGGCTTCCCTTACCGGCAAAAAGGACGCCAAGAGGGCGGCCATGATCCATCTGCTGTTCAATGTCATCGGCACGGTGATCATTTACGTGGTGCTGTTCTTTGCGCAGGACTTTGTATTTAAGGTGATCGGCGCCATCTCCTCCGACAACGGAAGATTTGTTGCCAACTGCCATACCATATTTAAGATCTTCCAGGTCATCGTCCTGTTCCCCTTCTCGGGGCTGATCGTAAAGCTGGCCTGCCTGTGCGTGCCCGGCGAGGATCAGAAGATCGGTTACAGAGAAAGCTATCAGCTGAAATATATCGGGGAAAAGGTGGTGTTCAATCCCGCTACCGCGGTGGTAGGAGTGCTGCGGGAGCTGGAGCGGATGGCCTCCCTTGCCAGTGAGAATCTGACTCGTTCCATGAACGCTTTGATCACCCTGGACCAGGAGGATATCGACGAGGTCTACGAGGTGGAAAAGAATATTAATTTCCTGAACCACGCCATTACCAATTATCTTGTGAAGATCAACCAGGCAACCCTGCCCATCGAAGACTTGAAGAGCCTGGGCGCTCTGTTCCATATCGTAAACGATATCGAGCGCATCGGCGACCATGCGGAGAATATCGCGGACGCCGCCTGCCAGCGTAAGGAGACGGGGGTGGGCTTCAGCAAGGAGGCCCAGAAGGAGCTGGGGGAGATGCTGGATATGGTCATCCTTATGATCCAGTACGCCATTGAAATATTCGCCAAGAGCGACGAGACCCACCTGCAGGATGTGTCTGTCCTGGAGGATAAGGTGGACGCCAAGGAAAAGGAGCTGCAGCAGCTGCACATTGACAGGCTCACCAGGGGCGAATGCTCTGCGGAAGCGGGGATGATGTTCTCGGATATCGTTTCCGGCCTGGAGAGAGTGGCTGACCATGCCACCAACATCGCCTTTGCCATTCCTTCGGAGGAAGAGTCGGGGGCTTCGGCGTGAGACCGGCATTACCCTTTTCATAATTTCCTGAGGATCATGGCCCATGATATTTTGATCAGGATAGAAGAAAGACAGGATGTGATGTTCATTGCATTCTGTCTTTTTGTATGGCGCGTTCTGCGGTTTAAAGGAAATTGAAAATATTGTTTGTCTGAAAATTTCCAGCAAAAACCAATAAATTTCACTGCGGATATTGTTGACAAAAACATGTATTAATTGTTATAATTTAGGTCGAAATGTAATAAAAATGTAATAAAAAGAAATTTTTGCTTAATAAACATAGAAACCGATGTTTCATAAACAGTCACGAGGGAATAAGACGAGAGGAACATGAGATGAGAAGAAAAAAGGTACTTCAACGGATACATGAAAGTCAATATGATATTCTGGGAAAGTTCATGAGGACAGCTGTCTTTTGTGCCGCACTTTATTTCATGGTTCCTTTCCAGGCGCAGGCAGCGGTGATGCCGGAAGCGGCAGGATCAGCAGAAGCGGCGGAGGCAACGGGATCGGCGGAAACAGCGGAAGCGGCGGGGATGCCCGGATCGACGGAACCGGCGGAAACAGAGATAGCCTGGAATGTTCTGCCCGCGGTAGGATCAGAGACCTTGATGGATAAGAACCGGAGCAGAGAGGAGTATATCGCCATGGCAAAGGAGGCACAGAACGCTTTCTGGGGATATACCAACCTGGGTATCGCGGATGTGGAGGGTAATCTGAACATCCGAGAGAATCCCTCCCTGGAGGGAAAGCTGGTGGGAAAGCTGCCGAAGGACGCGGCCTGCGAGATCCTGGATATAGAGGAGGACTGGGCGCATATTCAGTCCGGCGAGGTGGAAGGATATGTAAAAATGCATGCGGTGGATGACCCGGAGGACGCCTATTTGCTGACGGGACCGGAGGCGAGGATAAAGGCAAAGGAGCTGGTGCGCACCGTTGCCCGGGTCACATCGGACGGGGTGCGGATCAGAGAGGAGGCCGGTCTGGAAGGCGCGGTGCTCACTCAGGTGCTGGCCGGGGAGGAACTGGAGTTTCTGGAGGATCTGGGAGACTGGGTCAAGGTCTCCGTGGATGATGAGGAAGCTTATGTCAGCGCAGAGTATGTGGAAATAGAAGAGAAGCTTTCCTGCGCCGTCAGCATGTCGGAGCTGGCCTATGGAACAGGCGTCTCCGATGTCAGAGTGGATCTGGCGGAATATGCCAAGCAGTTTCTGGGCAACCCTTATGTGTGGGGAGGGACAAGCCTGACAAAGGGGGCCGACTGCTCCGGTTTTGTACAGAGTATCTTTAAGCACTACGGGATCAGCTTAAGCCGCACCGCCAGGGCGCAGTCCAAGGACGGAACCAAGATCAGTTATTCCGACCTTTTGCCCGGAGACCTGATCTTTTATGCCAACAGCAAGGGAACCATCAACCATGTCACCATCTATATCGGCGGCGGTCAGGTCATCCATGCCAGCAGCCGGAAAACCGGCATCAAGATCAGCAAATACAACTATCGGACCCCCGTGAAATATGTGCGGGTGATTAAGGACTGAGTTTGGGGCTGAACTGCTATTTCGGGTCTTCTGCTGTTGCAAAAGGACCAGGAGATAAACTAAACCTATCAGGAAGAAAAGGCGAGCTGGAAAAATTTAAAGAACTGGGAGGATGAGGGGATGAAATCAGGTAAAAAGAATTATATCACGTTTATAGCGGCAGGAATTGCAGCTATAGCTGCCATACTAATTATCTCCCTGATCGTTTTCGGAGGGGACTCCCAGGCGAAGAAACTGAAAGAAAAGCTTGAACTGGGCGACCGATATCTGAATGAGATGGATTTTGAGAAGGCGCTGGCGGCATATATGGACGCCATTGAGATAGAGCCGAAGTGTGCGGACGCTTACCTCGGTGCGGCGGATGCGTATATAGGTCTGGAAGATTATGAAAGTGCCTTGCAGATTTTGGAAAAAGGTTATGTGGAAGTGCAGTCGGAGGCTATTGCCGCGAAGCGTGATGAAGTGGAGGCGGAGTATCTGGAGAAACAGGGGGCTGGGTCCGGCGGACAGGAAGAAGGGTCGGCCGGGCAGGAATCTGCAGAAACAGAAGAAAGTTATCCAGTACCTGAAGAAAAGGATGAGAGCCAGGATCAGGAAAGTGCAGCATCCGTTCCGAAGTTTATACCCTGGGCGGAAGCCGGACTGGAAGACCATATGATGGACTGGCAGGATGCGAACCTGGAAGCCGCCATGAGGGAGATCACGGGGATCACGGATAGGGATATCATGCTGAGCGATGTGTGGGAGCTGCAGGGACTATTTTTGAATTATATGGAAATTGTAAACATTAATGCTCTGGGTGAACTTTTCAATTTGACCTATCTGTATTTAGGGGGCAACCAGATTGGCGACATTAGTGTATTGAGGAATTTGACGTCTCTGATGGAACTGCATTTATATAACAACCAGATCAGCGACATCAGTGCGCTGGGGAATCTGACGTCTCTGACGGAATTGCATTTATATAGCAACCAGATCAGCGACATCAGAGCGTTGGGGAATCTGACGTCTCTGACGGAACTGGATTTATCGAGCAACCAGATCAGCGACATCAGAGCGCTGGGGAATCTGACGTCTCTGACGAGCCTGAAGTTAAGCTGGAACCAGATCAGCGACATCAGAGCGCTGGGAAATCTGACGTCTCTGACGGAACTGGATTTATCGAGCAACCAGATCAGCGATATCAGTGCGTTGGGGAATCTGACGTCTTTGACGGAACTGAGGTTAAGCTCCAACCAGATCAGCGACATCAGAGCGTTGGGGAATTTGACGTCTCTGACGGAACTGGATTTATCGAGCAACCAGATCGGCGATATCAGCGCATTGGGGAACCTAACCTCGCTGACGTGGCTGGTTTTAAGGGGCAACCAGATCAGCAACATCGGAGCGTTGGGGAACCTGACCTCGCTGACGTGGCTGAGTTTAGGGACCAACCAGATCAGCGATATCAGCGCATTGGGGAACCTGACCTCGCTGACGTGGCTGAGTTTAGGAACCAACCAGATCAGCGACATCAGCGCATTGGGGAATCTTACGTCTCTAACGGAACTGTATTTAAGTGATAATCCTGTTACTGACTTTTCAGCGGTATCCTTTGTGGAAACCGTATATCATGATTGATGCGTTGAAAGAATACGATTGTAATTCTGTATGGTGAAGGAAGGCGCGGATTATGGAAATCACGACGGGATTCATCATGCTGGCAGCAGGATATTTTTAAAAACTTTGCTGAGACTCAAGGAAAAAGGGTGTTTACATTTTTAAGAACTTATGATATGATATGCAGGTATCAGGCGGAAAGGCCGTCTGATATCAAGCCGGTTCTCAGGACTGGGAAGCTCCGACCCGCCCTTAGGATCAGGCGCTTAAGGGAACCCTGGTTCCCGCAGGAACTACGATAATGAAGATAAGGAGGTTATTGCCATGATTTCAAAGGAAAAGAAAACAGCCATTATCAATGAGTATGCCAGAACACCCGGCGATACCGGTTCACCGGAGGTTCAGGTGGCGGTTCTGACCGCAAGGATCCAGGAGCTCACCGAGCATCTGAAGGTGAACCCGAAGGATCATCATTCCCGCCGGGGCCTTTTGAAGATGGTTGGTCAGAGACGTGGTCTGCTGAATTACTTAAAGAGCAAGGATATCGAAAGATACCGTCAGCTGATCGACAGGCTGGGACTTAGAAAGTAATGCGTTGATTGCGGAGCGGAGTGCCCGAGGGATTTCGGTCGCTCCGCTTTCCCTGTGTTCTTATTGTTTTTGTAGGAGGAAACTTTATGTATAAGACATATTCAATGGAGCTGGCGGGACGTACCCTGTCAGTAGACATCAACCGTGTGGCGAAGCAGGCCAATGGCTGTGCTTTCATGCATTACGGGGATACCACGGTGTTATGTACGGCTACCGCGTCTGAAAAGCCCAGGGAGGGAATTGATTTCTTCCCTCTGAGCGTGGAATTTGAAGAAAAGTTATATGCGGTTGGCAAGATCCCCGGTGGTTTTAATAAGAGGGAAGGCAAGGCCAGTGAGAACGCTATCCTCACCAGCCGTGTCATCGACAGACCCATGCGTCCTCTTTTCCCCAAGGATTACCGCAACGATGTGACCCTGAACAATATGGTCATGAGCGTGGATCCGGAGTGCCGTCCTGAACTGGTGGCCATGCTGGGGGCTGCTATCGCAACCTGCATTTCCGATATTCCCTTTGACGGTCCCTGCGCCATGACCCAGGTGGGCATGATCGATGGTGAGTTTGTGGTGAACCCTTCCCAGGAGCAGTGGAAGATCGGGGATCTGAACCTGACCGTAGCTTCCACTAGGGAAAAGGTGATCATGATCGAAGCCGGCGCCAATGAGGTTCCGGAAGCCAAGATGATCGAGGCCATTTATCTGGCCCATGAAGTGAACCAGACCCTCATCGCCTTTATTGATAAGATCGTTGCCGAGGTGGGAAAGCCGAAGCACGAGTATACCAGCTGTGCGGTTCCTGAGGAAATGTTTGAGAAGATGAAGGAAATCGTCACTCCGGAAGAGATGGAGACGGCTGTATTCACCGACGAGAAGCAGGTTCGGGAGGAGAATATCCGCCAGATCACAGCCAGACTGGAAGAGGCTTTTGCGGACAACGAGGAGTGGCTTGCGATTCTGGGCGAGGCTGTTTATCAGTATGAGAAGAAGACCGTCCGGAAGATGATCTTAAAGGATCACAAACGTCCAGACGGCAGAGAGATCACCCAGATCCGTCCCCTGTCTGCAGAAGTGGACATCATTCCCAGGGTTCACGGCTCCGCCATGTTCACCCGCGGACAGACCCAGATCTGCAATGTCTGCACCCTGGCTCCCCTGTCCGAGCAGCAGAAGCTGGACGGGCTGGACGAGAACGAAGTGAGCAAGCGCTACATGCATCATTATAATTTCCCTTCCTACTCCGTAGGAGAGACCAAGCCTTCCAGAGGACCGGGACGCCGTGAGATCGGTCATGGAGCTTTGGCGGAGAGGGCTCTGCTTCCGGTGCTTCCCAGCGAGGAAGAGTTCCCTTACGCCATCCGTACCGTATCCGAGACCTTTGAGTCCAACGGTTCCACCTCCATGGCTTCTACCTGTGCTTCCTGCATGTCCTTAATGGCGGCAGGCGTTCCCATCAAGAAGATGGTTGCGGGTATTTCCTGCGGTCTTGTAACCGGGGAAACGGATGATGATTTCGTGCTGCTGACAGATATCCAGGGCCTGGAGGATTTCTTCGGGGACATGGATTTCAAGGTGACCGGCACCACAGAGGGCATCACCGCCATCCAGATGGATATCAAGATCCACGGTCTCACCAGACCCATCGTGGAAGGCGCCATCGCAAGATGCCGGGATGCAAGGCTCTACATCATGGATACCTGCATGAAGCCCGCCATTGCGGCTCCCAGACCGGAGGTTGGCCCTTATGCGCCCAAGATCATTTCCGTACAGATCGATCCGGAGAAGATCGGCGAGGTGGTGGGCCAGAGAGGCAAGACCATCAATGAGATCATTGCCCGCACCGGCGTGAAGATCGATATCACCGACGACGGCAAGGTTTCCATCTGCGGCACGGATAAGGAAATGATGGACAAGGCTGCGGAAATGGTGAAGATCATCGTGACCGAGTTCGAAGCGGGACAGGTTTTCCGGGGCAAGGTGGTCAGCATCAAGGAGTTCGGCGCCTTTATCGAGTTCGCGCCCGGCAAGGAAGGCATGGTCCATATTTCCAAGATCGCCAGGGAGAGGATCAACCGGGTAGAGGATGTGCTCACCCTGGGAGATATGGTGACGGTTGTGTGCCTTGGCAAGGATAAGATGGGCCGGATCAGCTTCTCCATGAAGGATGTGGCACAGAAATAAGCGGGACAGGGCGGAAGAGCGAGGGGTATTGACATGGAATTAATGGAATTGTTAAAAACAAGAAGAACCTATCGGCGGTTTGACCAGAGCCGGCCGGTGCCGGAGGAGGTCCTGAAGGAGATCCTGGAAGCGGCCAGGTTTGCCTCCAGCGCTGCCAACAAACAGCCCCTGACCTATGTGGTGGTGCAGGATCCCAAAAAGGTGGAGAAGGTCTTCGGATATACCAGGTGGGCCGCGTATCTGCCGGCCGAGCAGGGACAGCCTAAGGAGGGAGAGCATCCCACCCTGTTTATCGGAGTGGTGGAGAACCTTGACCGCAACCAGAACTGCGATACGGATGCAGGGCTGGCCATTTCCAATATGACTCTTGCCGCCTGGAACAGAGGGGTAGGGAGCTGCATGATCGGCGCCTGCAATAAGGCGGCGCTGTCTGAGATGTTCGGCCTGACGGAAAAGCAGGTGCTCCATACCGTAGTGGCTTTCGGCTACCCCACCCATGAAAGCCATATTGTGGACATAGAGGATCCGGCGGATCCTGACGCCGTAAAGTATTCCCTGGATGGGGACAGGAATTATGTTGTGCCTAAAAGGAAGCTTGCGGATGTGGTAAAGTACTTATAAATAGTTCGGCGCTGGACGCTGAATGTGTGCAGGAGAGGGTATTCCAAATGTCATGATAAAATGGCTGGAGGGATACCCTCTTTCGGATACTGTGCCTGGCGGCGCAGATTATTGTGTCTGGCGGAGCAGATTACCGCGCCCGGCAGAGCAGATTACTGTACCCTGCGGCGCAGATTTCTAAGGAGAAGCAGATGAGTTATTTCAGTATCCTGGATCTGGAACCCCCTGAGGAAAAATTCACATATATGCCCGGCTATTTCTGGGATCTGAACCTGGATCAGCTGCTTAAGCTGATCCAGGGACAGGCTCCGGGCTATGAGCTGGGACAATACTATTACAGGCTGCCGGCCGCAAGGGCCTGTGAAGATTACCGACGGCAGATTTATACGGACGTAAAGCGTCCGGAGGTCTTCGCCTGCCTGGAGCGGTTCTCAGAGCTGATGCGGCGCTCCGGGGAGTTTTTGAGGAATTGGGGAACGGTGGAGATCCCTCTGCAGAAGGACGCCTGGTACGCCGCCGCGGTATACTGCTACTGCAGGGCGGTAACGGGACTGCAGGAGGATCTGCGGCAGACGCAGATCCGTTCTTCGGGATTACAGGGTCTTTTCGAGTATCTGGAGACTTTAACGGCAGGAGAGCCCTTTCAGAGCCTGAAGGAGGAGTCTTTTCGGATCGGGGCGGGGATGGAGGCTTTCCGCCTGGTGCTTGTCATCGAGAATAACTGCGTGACCCTTACGCCGGGAACAGTGGAAGGTTCCTACGAGGCTTTTCTCGGAAAAAGCCTTGGAGAAAGCTGCTCCGGCAAAGGACCTTTTGCGGATGATCTGGGAATGTCGGTGCTGGAGGAAGAGCTTTTCGGCATCTACCGGAAAAAATACCCGGAGCTGTTCGACAGTATCCAGGAGTTTGCCCGGAAATTCCCTACCTATGCGGATGAGACCGTCAGGCAGTTTGAAAAGGAGATCCAGTACTACCTGGCGTTTTACCGATTTGAAAAAAGGATGCAGGAAAGAGGTTTTGCCTTCTGCGTTCCCGACAGACGCATGGACCGGGAGATGGAGGCGGCTGGGCTCTACGACCTGGCTCTGGCCTGCTCGAACACTCTGCGGAACAAGCCTGTGGTCAGCAACGATTTTGTCTATCATGAAAAGGAAGCTTTTTTTGTGGTGAACGGGCCGAACCAGGGAGGAAAGACCACCTTTGCCCGCAGCCTGGGACAGCTGGTCTATTTTTGCAAGATGGGACTGGACGTGCCGGCAGAGTACGCCAATGTCCATGACTTCAGCGCCCTGCTGACCCATTTTTCCAGAGAGGAAAGCATGGAAGGAGGCCGGGGCAAGCTCATGGAGGAGCTGGAGAGGCTGGCGCCCATGATGGAGGATGAGGGAAAGGGAGCCTTTGTGATCATCAATGAGCTGTTCACCACGGCGGCCCATTATGACGGCTGCATTATGGGAGCCAGGGTCCTGCGGCATTTTATGGACAACCAGTGCAGGGGCATCTATGTCACCCACTTAAAGGAGCTGGGAGACGAGGTGGAAGGGGTGGTGACCATGACCGCCATGCTGGAGGAGGGAGGCTCCCACAGGAGAACCTACCGGATCCTGCGCCACGAGGCCCTGGAATCGGGTTACGCGGAAGATATCGTGGAAAAATACGGACTGACCTATGACAGGCTTAGAGAGCGTCTCGAGAAGGAAAAGGAGGGCTGGGAATGAAAGTCTGCCTGTTGTACGCGGATAAGGAATGGAAGGGGATCCGCCCTTATTACGACTGTGAAAGTATCGTAAACGACCTGGGGCTTGAGGTGCTGTTCCAGGTGGCGGAAAGAGATCAGGAGGAAAGGACGGGAACGGTGCGGACCGCCCTCCAGGCGGACAGACATCTGGGAGAGGCGCTGAAAAAGGTGATGCTGGCTCCCCTGTCGTCGCCGGAGGAGATCTATTACCGTCAGGCCGTCCTTCGGGATCTTACCCAGGATGAGGAATTTGTCAAGGGTCTGTACGGAATCTCAAAGGATATGATGGAGCGCTGGGAAAGGCTGGGAAAAAATGAAATGGACAAGCCCGGCGCCGCCAGGGAACGGGGGATCCAGCTGGTTTCGCGCATCAAGCAGCTTCATCTGTTCGTCAATGTCCTGGCGCAGATCAAGGCTTTGTGCCGCGCCCACAGGGACCGCTTTTCTTCCCAGGGGCTTAAGGACTTCGCGGACAGGCTTTCAGAGGACTTCTCGGACGAATGGGAGGAAAAGCTGCGGAAAGCCCTTAGGGACATCGCCTTTTTTGAAGAAGGGGAGGAAGAGTACTCCCTGGAAGGAAGCGGCACCAATAAGGTCCGCCAGGTCCGGATGGTGCTGGGCTGTCAGGTGGAGAGCGGGCTGAAGCTGGGGGCGCTTAAGTTAGAGAGCCTGGAAACCATCAATAAAAAGTTCCGCAAACCCCGGGAAAGGCTTTCCCTTTCTGAAAAAATGAAGGTGACCTTTGCCTCGGAGCTCACTGTGATCTTAAAGGGCAGCGACCAGCTGGAGGATCTGACGAGGCTGGAAAATCAGGTGGTGGAGTATGTGGTGAAGTGCTTTCAGCCCTTTATGAAGGAGTGCAGGGCATTTTTTGAGCAGCTGTATTTTGAGACCGCCTTTTACAGGGCCTGCTACAATCTCTATGTGCGCAGCAGCCTTTCGGGGCTTTCCCTTTGCTACCCGGAGGTCTGTGAAACGGACTGCCTGAGCTTTGAAAATCTGACGGAATACTCCATGGCCACCTACCGCAGCCGCGTTCCTGTAGGAAACGACGGGAACATCGAGGGCAAGATGCTTTTGGTCATCACCGGCGCCAACCAGGGAGGGAAATCCACTTTTCTGCGCAGCCTCGGAATCGCTCAGATCATGCTGCAGTGCGGCATGTTCGTCAGCGCGGAAAGGTTCCGGAGCGGCATTTTTCCCCACTTTTTCCCTCACTTTACCAGACGGGAGGACAGCGCCATGAACAGCGGGCGGCTGGACGAGGAGCTGGGACGTTTTGACCGGATCATTGCCCACCTGGGGAAGGATTCCCTGGTTTTGCTGAATGAATCCTTTGCCACCACTACGGAAGAGGAGGGCTCGAACATCGCCTACGACATGATCCGGGCTCTGACGGAAGCGGGAGTGAAGGTGCTTACTGTGACCCACCTGCTGTCCTTTGCCCGAAGGGTCTATGAGGAAAAGTGGCCCGAAGCGGAATTCCTGCGGGCGGAGCGCACGGCGGACGGAAGGCGTACCTATAAGATGATCCAGGGCTCTCCGGAACTCACCAGCTTCGGTCTGGACCTGTACGACCAGATCATTCCGGCCCATGGGGAGGGTTAGCATCTTTCCTTTTTACTCTTTTTTTAGAATTGTTTAGAAAGTGTATATTGTAAAAGGATTCCCGGAAGAGTAGGATATTAGTAACAGTTCAGCCAGCCGCCGGATTTGATGGAAAATCGTGCTCGCACGAATTTTCCATCATGTCTGGCGGCTGAAGGAGTGCCATTTAATGAGCAAAGGTAGTCGCGAAGCGACGGAAAGCGCGCAAGCGCGGCTTTGCGAATGGCGCGTCTGAACTGTTACGGATATCATAGTAAAGGTGGGAAAGCAGGATGAGAGAGAAGTTTTATCGTTTTATGCAGGGACGTTATGGTAACGACAGGTTCAACCAGTTTTTGATGATCCTGGCCCTGGTCTGCCTGGTGATCTCCTTCTTTGGCCCCAATATTTTCTATCTGTTTGCCCTCGCGGCCATCGCATATTCCTATTTCAGGATGTTTTCCAGGAAGATCTACGCCAGGAGCGCGGAAAATCAGCGGTATCTGAAAATGGAAGGAAGGGTGAGGGGATTTTTTTCCAGTCAGAAAAGGGAACTGGCCCAGAGGAAGGATTACCATATCTATAAATGTCCGAACTGTAAGCAAAAGATCAGGATCCCGAGAGGTCACGGCAAGATAGAGGTGCGCTGTCCGAAATGCAGCACCTGCTTCATAAGAAGGAGCTGACTTCATGTTTGGATATATCATTGTCAATCAGTCGGAGATGAAATTCAAGGAATTTGACGTCTATCATTCTTATTACTGCGGGCTCTGCCAGGTCCTTAAGAAAAAGTACGGCCGGGCGGGACAGCTTTCCTTAAGTTATGATATGACCTTCCTTCTCATGCTGCTGACGGGACTTTACGATCCGGAGACGGAAACAGGGGAGTGTAAGTGCATCGCCCATCCCTTTGAAAAACATAAGACCAGGACCAATGTCTTCACGGAATACATGGCGGATATGAACGTGCTGTTTACCTATTATAAGTGTGAGGACGACTGGATGGACGAAAAGAAGCTTCATAAGCTTCTCTATGGAAAAATACTGGAAGGAAAGGTCGGAAAGGCGAAGGAGCAGTATCTGGAGAAGTTCCGCACCATCAGCCTGCTTCTGCACGATATGGCGGACAGGGAGAAATCCGGAAAGGCGGATATCGACACCATGGCCGGGCTGTTTGGCAGGGTGATGTCTCAGATCGTGGTGTATAAGGAGGATGAATGGTCCCAGAACCTGTCCCGGTTCGGCTTTTTCCTGGGGAAGTTCATTTATCTGATGGACGCTTATGAGGATGTGGAGGAGGATATCAAAAAAGGAACCTACAATCCACTGAAAAAGAAATATCACAACCCGGATTTCGAAGAAGAGTGTAAGACGATCCTCATGATGATGATGTCAGAGTGCTGCAGGGAATTCGAACAGCTCCCCATCCTGGAAAATGTGGAGATCCTGCGGAATATCCTGTATTCCGGGGTCTGGTGCCGCTACGAGATCGTGCACGAAAAGCGGCGGAAGAAGGAACAGGAGAAAACCAGCGCAAAAAGTTCTTAAGGGCGAAGGCGGGAAAAGGATAGAAGGCAGGAAAAGGGCAGAAGGCAGGAAAAGGACAGAGAGATGATAGATCCGTACAGAGTCCTGGGGGTAAGCAGAGACGCCACCGAGGAAGAGATCAAAAAAGCATACAGAGCGTTGAGCAGGCGGTATCATCCCGATGCCAACATCAATAATCCCAATAAGGATCAGGCCGAGGAGAAATTCAAGGAGATCCAGGCGGCGTACCAGCAGATCATGAAGGAGCGCACCCAGGGCTACGGAAGCGCAGGAGGCTACGGAAGCTCCGGCGGTTACGGGAATTCCGGCGGCTACGGAGGCTATGGCGGCGGGAACGGTTACGGGGGAGCCGGCAGCGGAAGCGGACAGGGCTACGGAGGTTTCGGAGGCTTTGGTTACGGCCCCTTCGGCGGTTTCGGCGGCTTCGGAGGCTTTGGAGGAACCGGGGGCTTTGGCGGCAGTACGGGCTATGAAGAAGATCCTCATCTGCGGGCGGCGGGCAATTATATCCGTAATCGTTATTTTAAGGAGGCCCGCAACGCTCTGGACGGCATGGGGGTGCAGGAGCGGAACGCCAGATGGTATTATTACAGCGCCATCGCCCATTCCGGCATGGGAAACAATGTGGCCGCCCTGGAACATGCGAGGAAGGCGGTGTCCCTTGAACCGGGCAACCAGGACTACCAGAACCTCGTGAAGTCCTTTGAAAGCGGAGGCACCTGGTATGAGCAGAGGCAGGCAGCTTATGGATATCCCACCTTCGGAAGCGGCAATCTGTGCGTGAGGATCCTTATTGCCAACCTGATCTGCCAGCTTTGCTGCGGAGGCGGCATGTGCTGCGGAGGCAGGGGCTTTTATATTTAGGGAGCCGGAGTTCTTCCCATAGGGGCTCTGCCCATAACCCTTCCAGGGGCGTATCTGACATCTTACATTGTACTGATAAATATACAAAGCATTTCTAAAAAAGGTATTGCTTTTTGCTGTCCCATTTATTATAATGAATTACAAGATATAGATGCGAGGCGGGACAGAAAACACTAGATGTAGTATTGCATGAGGATATTGTAGGAATTCGCGGCCGTATCTGGGAATAAACTGGATGCGGCCTGATTGTATGTCAGGAAAGGAAGAAGGGTTATGATGAAGATTCAGAAGAGAGACGGACGTATTGTGCCTTATGAAGCGGACAAGATCATTCTTGCGATCCGCAAGGCGAACAATGAGGTGGAGGAAAAAGAGCGGGCCACAGAGGATATCATTGACGAGATCCTAGAGGACGTGGAGAGCCAGGAGAGCGGAAAACTGACGGTGGAACGGATCCAGGACATGATCGAGGCGGATCTGGTGAAGCATAATAAATATACCCTGGCGAAAAAGTATATTGTATACCGCTATCAGAGAAGCCTTCTGCGCAAGTCCAACACCACTGACGAATCTATTCTGAAGCTTATCCGCAATGAAAATAAGGAACTGGCGGAGGAGAATTCCAATAAGAATACCAGACTGGCTTCCACCCAGCGGGATTATATCGCAGGGGAGGTCTCCAGGGATGTGACCAGAAGACTGCTTCTTCCGGAGCATATTTCCATGGCTCACGACAACGGCGTCATCCATTTCCACGACGCGGATTATTTTATCCAGCCCATTTTCAACTGCTGCCTGATCAATATTAAGGATATGCTGGACAACGGAACCTCCATTAACGGCAAGATGATCGAGTCTCCCAAGAGCTTCCAGGTGGCATGTACCGTAACCACCCAGATCATTGCGGCTGTGGCCAGCAACCAGTACGGCGGTCAGTCCGTGAATATCAAGCATCTGGGGAAGTATCTGCGCAAGAGCCGCGTGAAGTTTGAGAACCAGCTGAAAGAGGAATTCGGGGACCGGATGGATCCGGAGACCATGAAGAAGGTGGTGGAGATCCGCCTGAAGGATGAGTTAAGGAGCGGCGTCCAGACCATTCAGTACCAGATCAATACCCTTATGACCACCAACGGCCAGTCTCCTTTCGTCACTCTGTTTCTGCATATCGACGATCAGGATGAATATGTGGAGGAGACAGTGGAGATCATCCAGGAGATCCTGCGCCAGAGGCTCCAGGGCACCAAGAATGAGAAGGGCGTATATGTGACCCCCGCTTTCCCGAAGCTGGTGTATGTGCTGGATGAGAACAACTGCCTGAAGGGCGGAAAATATGATTATGTGACCAAGCTGGCGGCTCAGTGCTCTGCCAAAAGGATGTATCCGGACTACATTTCCGCCAAGAAGATGAGAGAAAACTATGCGGGAGAGGTGTTTTCCTGCATGGGCTGCCGTTCTTTCCTGTCCCCCTGGAAGGATGAAAACGGTAATTATAAATGGGAAGGGCGCTTTAACCAGGGCGTGGTCAGCCTGAATCTTCCTCAGATCGGCATTCTTGCCAAGGGAGATGAGGAGAAGTTCTGGAGACTGATGGATGAGCGTCTGCAGATCTGTTATGAAGCCTTGATGTGCCGTCATAAATCCTTAAAGGGCGTGGTGTCCGATGTGAGTCCCATCCACTGGCAGTACGGGGCCATCGCCAGGCTCGGCAAAGGAGAAAAGATCGACAAGTACCTTGAAAACGGTTATTCCACCCTGTCCCTGGGCTATATCGGTCTGTACGAGACCACTTATCTGATGAAGGGCTGCAGCCATACCCAGCCGGAAGGCAAGGAATTCGCAATGCGGGTAATGGACCGTCTAAACGCCGCTGTAGCGGAGTGGAAGGCCAAGACCAGGCTGGGCTTCAGTCTCTACGGCACTCCGGCGGAGTCCCTGTGCTACCGCTTCGCCCGGATCGACAGAGAGAAGTTCGGGGATATTGAGAACGTGACCGACAAGGGTTATTATACCAATTCCTACCATGTGGACGTGCGGGAGCCCATCGACGCCTTTACCAAGTTTTCCTTTGAAAGCGAGTTCCAGAATAAGTCCCTGGGCGGCGCCATTTCCTACGTGGAAGTGCCGAATCTCATCAACAACGTGGAAGCCATTGAGGAAGTGATCAGGTACATTTATGAAAACATCCAGTATGGCGAGTTCAATACCAAATCCGATTACTGCCATGTGTGCGGCTACGACGGAGAGATCCAGATCAACGACGACATGGAGTGGGAGTGCCCTCAGTGCCATAACAAGGATCATTCCAAGATGAACGTGACCAGAAGAACCTGCGGTTATCTGGGAGAAAATTACTGGAACGCAGGCAAGACCAAGGAGATCAAGGCCCGGGTGCTGCACCTGTAGGGGGTATTATATTTATGAATTATGCGACGATCAAAAAGCATGATGTGGCAAACGGACCGGGGGTGCGGGTTTCTCTTTTCGTAAGCGGCTGCACCCACCACTGCCCCGAATGCTTTAACGCCGAGGCCTGGGATTTCCAGTATGGGGATCTTTATACCCCGGAGACGGAGGAAGAGATCCTGAAGGCTTTGGATCACAGCTATATCAGGGGCATCAGCCTTTTGGGGGGCGAGCCTTTTGAGGACGCCAACCGCCGGACGGTGACAGAACTTCTGCAGAGAGTGAGAAAGATGTATCCCCAGAAGGATGTGTGGTGCTACACGGGATATACTTACGATACAGACCTTCTCGGCTGGATCCGGGAGGGAAAAGAGGATGTCCTGCCTCTGCTTTCCCTGATCGACGTCCTGGTGGACGGGGAATTTATCGCTGCCAGGAAGAATCTGAGGATCCCTTTCAGGGGCTCTGAAAATCAGAGGATCATAGATGTACAGACCTCTTTAAGACAAAAAGAAACGGTTCTGGTGAAGGAATATATTCTTTGATCAGGGGATTGGGTTTTCCCTTTGGTAAGCAATTTTAGGTATGTTTGAATATAAAGCGGGAAGGAGCCGCAGATGATGTACAATTGGAATCATACAAGGATGAAATCTATCATATGTTTTTCCTTTGCGATTCTTACCGCCTTGTTCCTCGGCGCCTGTTCCAAGGCATCCCCTAATGTCGGCAAGGGAATGCGGGCGATAGAGGAGCTTGATTATCAGGCTGCCCTTGACTGCTTTGAACAGGCGGAAGAAGATCATGAGGACGCCAGACAGATCAGCCGGGGCAGGGGCATTGCATATATGGGGCTTGCCAGTTACGAACAGGCGGCGGAATGTTTTGAGGAGACGCTGAAGCTCAGCCGTGGTCTGGTGGAGTCCATGGACTATGATGTGAATTATTACCTCGCCGCCGCTTATACAAAGTGCGGCCGGCTGAATGATGCGGAAGCTACCTATGACGCTATTCTCGCCATGAAGTCCGATGAAGTGGAGGCATATTTTTTGCGGGGCAATGTCCGTATGGGCCTGAACAAAGCGGACCAGGCGGAGGAAGACTTTGACAGGGTACTTTCCATGGAGCCCCGCAATTATGAGCGCCTGATCCAGATCTTCCAGGTTCTGGACAATTATGGGCACCGGGAAACCGGACAGGCCTATCTTAAAGCCGCCCTGGACCAGGGCAGCAATATGTCCGCCTTTGATAAGGGACGTATTTATTTTTATCTGGAGCAGTACCAGAACGCTTATACGGCTCTGGAGGAAGCCCGGTCTACCGGGGGCGCGGAAGCATACCTTTATCTGGGACGGGCTTATGAGGCCACCGGAGATTACAATTATGCCGCCAATGTTTATAATGCGTATCTGGCCCAGAAGACGGACAGCGCTGAGATTTACAATCAGCTTGGGCTGTGCGAGCTTAAGAGGGGCGAATATCAGAAGGCCCTGGACGCATTTCAGGCGGGCATGAAGGTGGAAAATAATGAGATCCAGCAGTCTCTTTCCTATAATGAGATCGTTGCCTATGAATATCTGGGGGAATTTACCCGGGCGAAGGTGCTTATGGAGACTTACCTTCAAAACTATCCGGACGATGCCAACGCCCAGAGGGAGTATACGTTCCTGAGCACCAGGTAGGTATCGGATGCCGGGAGGCCGCATATCCGTGGAAGAGGGCGTCGGTTTTAGAAAAGAAATCGAAGGAGCATAATCATGATAAATCGATTGATCGAGAAGATTCAGCAGACCAATGCCCCCATTGTGGTGGGTCTGGACCCTACCTTAAAGCTGGTTCCCCAGTACCTTCAAAAGGCTGCATTTGCTGAGCTTGGGGAAACCCTGGAGGGTGCGGCGGAAGCTGTCTGGCAGTATAACAAGGGGCTGGTGGATGCGATCTGCGACCTCATTCCTGCAGTGAAGCCCCAGATCGCCATGTATGAACAGTTCGGGATTCCCGGTCTTATGGTTTTCCGGAAGACGGTGGAATATTGTAAGAGTAAAGGCTTGATCGTGATCGGGGACGTGAAGCGGGGGGATATCGGTTCCACATCGGAGTCCTATGCCGTCGCGCACCTTGGAAAGGTCCGTATTGGAGAAAAGGAGCATTACGGCTTTGACGAGGATTTTGCCACCGTGAACCCGTACCTTGGTTCCGATGGGGTGAAGCCCTTCATCAAGGTTTGTAAGGAAGAAAAAAAGGGAATTTTCGTGCTGGTCAAGACTTCCAATCCCAGCAGCGGCGAATTCCAGGACCGCCTGATCGACGGCAGGCCCCTTTATGAGCTTGTGGGAGAAAAGGTGGCGGAATGGGGCGCAGACTGTATGGGCGACAGCTACAGTTACGTGGGCGCCGTGGTGGGCGCTACCTATCCGGAGCAGGGGAAAATCCTGAGAAGGATCATGCCCAAAGCCTTTATTCTGGTTCCGGGCTATGGTGCCCAGGGCGGCAAGGGCGCGGATCTGGTGCATTTCTTCAATGAAGACGGTCTCGGGGCCATTGTGAATTCCTCCCGCGGCATCATCGGGGCTTATCAGCAGGAAAAGTACGCCCGTTTTGGGGAGGCAGGATATGCGGACGCAGCCAGATCGGCTGTCATGGATATGAGAGAGGACATCGCCCATGCCCTGGCGGCAAGACAGACTTCTGCAGCGGCAAAAAGCAGGTTCCTCTGAAGAAAAAGAAAGGGATAACGAAGAAAAGGGGACGTCGAAAAAAAGGGGACGCCGAAGAAAAGGGAACGAAGGGGCAGGAAAAAAGATCATAAACAGCAGGAGAGATCAGTCAGATGGAACAATATAAAAAAGAATTTATCGAATTCATGGTGGACAGCCAGGTGCTGAAATTTGGGGAGTTTACGCTGAAAAGCGGCCGCAAATCTCCTTTCTTTATGAACGCAGGGGCTTATGTCACCGGCGCTCAGCTGAAGAAGCTTGGAGAGTATTATGCGAAGGCCATCCACGATAATTACGGAGATGATTTTGATGTGCTGTTCGGGCCGGCGTATAAGGGGATTCCCTTAAGCGTCGCCACAACGATCGCCTACAGCGAGCTTTACGGCAAGGAGATCCGTTACTGCTCCAACCGCAAAGAGGTGAAGGATCACGGCGACGTAGGTATCCTTTTGGGCAGCAAACTGAAAGACGGGGATCGGGTGGTGATCATTGAGGATGTGACCACCTCCGGCAAATCCATCGAAGAAACCTTCCCGATCCTGACGGGTCAGGCGAAGGTGGAGATCAGGGGACTGATGGTTTCCTTAAACCGCATGGAAAAGGGACTGGGAGGCAGGGTCAGCGCCCTGCAGGAGATCAGGGAAAAGTACGGATTCGACGCGCATGCCATTGTAACCATGGCAGATGTGATCGAACATCTTTATAATAGGCCCTATAAAGGAACGGTATATATCGATGATGCCCTGAAAGCAGCAATTGACGAATATTATGCCGTTTATGGCGCATAATCATGAATGGATCCCGGTTTTGCCGGGAATATATGGAGGTGTGGGATGGAAGAGAAGACTTATAAGATTATGAGTGGTTCCGGCGCTTTAAATATTGTGCTGGGAGTGATAACCCTGGTGACAGGCGTGACCTGCGGGATCCTTTTGATCGTTGGGGGAGCCAGACTGCTTGCGGGGAAGTCCAAATTGATTTTTTAGGAGCCGGGACGGATCTTTTCCCGGAACGTTTTTCCATAAAATGTTTTAAGGCAAAATGATATGGTGATAAGGCAGAATATCTGATTTATAACGGGGTGCCGCCAGACGCTTATGTCCGGCGGCTTAAGGTGTTTAGAAAGGGAAGAAGAAAGTGGCGCGGCGTAAGGGGTATATTTTTACAAAAAAGAAACATTCCAGCAAAGCGGTCATGGCGACGATCCTTGGCGCGATCAGTCTGGTCTCTCTGGGAGCGGTGGTTTATCTGTCATACCTGAGGGCGGGAGAGATCCCGTCCAAATATGGAGTGACGGGACTGCTGATCCTGCTTTTTTCGCTGACCGGGCTGATCCTGGGACTGGTTACAGTCAGGGAAAAGGATATGTTCCGCCTGTTTCCCTGGCTGGGGATCCTGTTGAACGGTCTGGCGCTTACCGGGATGGCTTTTGTGTTGTATGCGGGGATGCTTGGATGAAAGAGTACAGAACAGAGGCGAAGGATGAAAGATTTATTCTGGTCCTGCAGAGATTGAAGGAGATCGCCGCCGCCCCCTTTCCTCTGCCGGAACTGGAAGATTTTTTCCGGAAAACGGCGGATTTTCTGCTGCGGGTTGAAGAGAGGTCCCGGGAGTCGGAGAGAAATTCCAGGGAAAATGATCTGCTGGCGGATCTGGAGGAAGGCTCTTACGAATACAGCTATGCTGATCCGGAATATGCGGTGGACAAGCTTGGGGGGATGATTGGAAGGCATCTGTCCTTTTTGTATTATGAAATGAAAAGCCTTGCCGGGTTTTCGGAGGAAGTCCTTTGCAGCGAAACCGGAGCTGCGGAACGGCTGATCCGTATGGAACTGTTTGTGGAAGTGTATACAGCTTTTGTATATGATTGGGAGGAAGGGAAGGTTCTGCCGGAGAGAAATGCCCTGCGTCAGATTTTTTACTGGTTTCTCTGGGATTACGCTGAAATGGCAGCCGGGAACTGCCTGGAAGAACGGATAGATCCCGGGTGCACCAGCATTTTATACAGGGACTGGACTTTTGTATATGATACTGAGGCTTCTGCCGTTATGTGTGATGCGGGCATCCTGGGACCGGAACCGGGCAGGATATCGAGGAAATGCATAGATGATCATGCGGAGGATCTGGCGCTTGTCCTGGACCGGGCCCTGGCGGGAAGGCTGCTGGAGGCGCTGCATTCCGCCCTGGAGGAATACGGGAAAGGGGGAAGACAGGCGCCTGCCCGGATCCCGGCCGGACATCCTCTGATCCATTTTGACGAGGGGCAAAGACAGCTCTGGGAGAAGTACTGCAGGAAAAGGGAGGAGCTGTACAGGGAATATTTCCCCGGAACATTTCCCAGGGAACATTTCGGTAATTTTTGAAAATATTTTTTAATAATTGCTTAATTCTTAAAAAAAGGTATTGCGCGATTGCAATATGTTTAGTAAACTAGAAATTGGGATTGTTTTTGATTTTTACTACAATATATTGATTTTGAAAGGAGAAACCGATGGCTCAGGTTGGTATCGTAATGGGCAGCGATTCTGATATGCCCGTAATGGCTAAAGCAGCGGATATTTTGGAAGAGTTGGGGATTTCTTATGAGATGAGGATCATCAGCGCCCACAGGGAGCCTGATGTATTTTTTGAATATGCGAAAAGCGCCGAGGAGAAGGGCTTTAAGGTGATCATTGCAGGGGCCGGCATGGCGGCCCATCTGCCGGGTATGTGTGCGGCGATCTTTCCCATGCCTGTGATCGGGATCCCCATGCACACCACCTCCCTGGGAGGAAGGGATTCCCTGTATTCCATCGTGCAGATGCCTTCCGGCATTCCCGTCGCCACGGTAGCCATTAACGGGGGAGCCAATGCTGGGCTTCTCGCGGCGAAGATCCTGGCCACTTCGGATGAGGCGCTTCTCCGGAAGCTGAAGGAGTACAGCCGGAAGTTAAAGGACCAGGTGGAGCAGAAGGACGCGAAGCTGCAGGAACTGGGCTATAAAGCGTATCAGAAGAATTAAATACTAAGAGATCCGGGAGGAGAACATTAATATGGATTATAAAAATGCCGGCGTCGATATAGAAGCAGGTTACAGGTCGGTGGAACTGATGAAAAAGCATGTGGCAGCCACCATGAGACCTGAGGTATTGGGGGGACTGGGAGGTTTTTCAGGGGCCTTTTCCCTGGATGGGATCAAAAAGATGGAAAAGCCGGTGCTGTTGTCCGGCACAGACGGCGTAGGAACAAAACTGAAGCTTGCCTTTCTGATGGACAGGCATGATACGGTGGGGATTGACTGTGTGGCCATGTGCGTGAACGATGTGGCCTGCGCGGGAGGGGAACCCCTGTTTTTCCTGGATTATATTGCCTGCGGCAAGAATTATCCTGAAAAGATCGCCTCTATCGTAAAGGGCGTGGCAGAAGGGTGCCTGCAGTCCGGCGCCGCCCTGATCGGAGGGGAGACGGCGGAGATGCCGGGCTTTTACCCGGAGGACGAATACGATCTGGCGGGCTTCGCAGTAGGGGTGGTGGATGAAAAGGATATGATCACAGGCGCTTCCATTGCAGAGGGGGACGCCCTCATCGGGATCGCCTCATCCGGCGTGCATTCCAACGGATTTTCCCTGGTGCGCAGGGTGTTTGAGATGACGAAGGAAAGCCTGGGCACCTATTATGAGGAGCTGGGGACCACCCTGGGGGATGCCCTTCTCGCTCCTACAAAGATTTATGTGAAGGCTTTAAAGGCCGTGAAGAATGCGGGGGTTGTCATAAAGGGCTGCAGTCATATCACCGGCGGCGGTTTTTATGAGAATATCCCCAGG
>CANQBS010000009.1 GCA_947589075.1 uncultured Acetatifactor sp. | reverse complement strand
GCACTCTGGTGGACTTTAACCGTTCCGGCGTGCCCCTGATCGAGATCGTTTCGGAGCCGGATATGCGCAGTGCAGAAGAGGTTATCGCCTACCTGGAAAAGCTGCGCCTGATCATTCAATACCTGGGAGCCTCCGACTGCAAGCTGCAGGAGGGCTCCATGAGGGCGGACGTCAACCTGTCTGTCCGTGAGATGGGGACAGAAAAACTTGGTACGCGGACGGAGATGAAGAATCTCAACTCCTTTAAGGCTATTGCCAGAGCCATCGACGGGGAGCGGGCAAGGCAGATAGAGCTTCTGGAGGAAGGAAAGAGCGTGGTCCAGGAAACCAGGAGATGGGACGATAACAAGGAATATTCCTACGCCATGCGTTCCAAGGAGGACGCTCAGGATTATCGGTATTTCCCGGATCCTGACCTGGTGCCTGTCTACATCAGCGACGAGTGGATCGCCCGCGTAAAAAAAGCCCAGCCGGAGCTGCGCACGGAAAAGATGGCGAGATACCGCAGAGAATACGATATCCCGGACTATGATATCGAGATCATTACCGGCTCCAAGCACATGGCCGATCTGTTTGAGGCTGCGGTGGCTATCTGTCATCAGCCCAAGAAGGTGTCCAACTGGCTGATGGTGGAAACCCTGCGCCTGCTGAAAGAAAAGGAGCTGGAGCCGGAGGATATCAGCTTTTCTCCCGAACATCTTGCCAGCTTCATCGAAATGGTGGACAGGAAGGAGATCAATTCCTCCGTGGCCAAGGAAGTCTTCGCCGCAATGTTTGAGAAAGATGCGGACCCGGTACAGTATGTGGAAGAGCACGGGCTGAAATCCCGGAATGATGCGGAGGAACTGAAAGGCATCCTGGAGGGGATCATTGCGCAGAACCCCCAGTCCGTGGCGGATTACCGCAGCGGAAAGAAAAAAGCCATGGGTTTTCTGGTGGGTCAGGCCATGAAGGCGACGGGAGGAAGAGCCGATCCGGGCATGGTCAATCGAATGCTTGGGGAGCTTTTATCCTAGTTGGACAGCCAAAGCGTGATGATCTATTCCTGGAATAAATAGTCAAGGAACTGCAGGGCAGCTTCCTTCCTGGGAGAATTCACAGGGATTCCCAGGACGGCGGGAGGATTGAGAAAGACAAACTGATTCTCCAGCTTCTTACAATCTGTCAGGTAAATTGCCACCGGTATGGGATCTCCCATTTCTTCCGGATGGGTGGGGTCGGGATAATCTGCGGTATATTCTTCCAGATTGTAGGAGGCTTCCTCCTGGGCTAAAAGAACCGTCCGGTCGATATAGAAATAATAAGGTTCGTAAAAAGCCTGCTGTTCGGGCGTCAGAACCTCTCTGAGATCTGTCATGACGTCCAGATAGGCGTATCGGTTAAAGGCTGCAACGTCGGCGGCGATCACATCTATTTCCTTGGCTGCCAGATATACCGTCATCTTCTGCAGGGTGAGGTAACTGGTCTGGTCGGCGCCGTCTGCCGTGAGCACCAGGGAAGAATCGATGTCGACGCTCTTTTTCTTGGTGTTGATCCCGGCTGTCTGGGCGAAATCCTGAAGGAAGGAGTCGGAAATCTCCTCTGTGGTAAGGCAGTTCAGGAAAACGCCGTAAAGGGCGGAGGGCTTGTTCGATACCATCTGGTAGATCAGCGAAATGCCGAAGATCAGCAGGGCGATGCCCGCGATGGTGTGCCATTTATAATAATCCCAGAAATAATTCAGCTTTTGTTTCGGAGTGCCGTTCTTCAGCGCTTCCCGTTCTTCCCGAAATTCATCCATTACAGGCATATGTCATTCTACCTCGTCTTTCTAAAGCCGTCTCCATATGGCAGCGTTTGCCATCAACATCTTTTTTCAACATCTTTTTTAATCATAATCTTAATCAGTCCTCTTGTCAATGAATCTCCGGTTACGAGAATCTAAAAAAAAGATAAAAACCCAGAATTTCAGGAATCCTTCTTGCAACTTGTCCAAAGTTGTTATATCATGAAAGAAGTAAGGCTGTCTGCCCGCAGCAGGGAGGCGGCTCATAGAATAAGCAGGAAATACGATATCAAATTAAGGAAAAGGACAGGGTAAAATTATGAGCGATGCATATGTGGAATGCCTGGTAAAACAAAAGCAGGCCGGGATCTGGAAGGTATTAAGGGTGTTTTTGATCGTGCTGGCTGTACTGTTTGTCTTGATGACCCTGGTTACCGCGCTGGGGATCATCTGCTTCCTTCTGGCGATCGCGGCGGCCGTGGGTTCTTATCTGGTGAACCTTTTTACAGATCTGGAGTACGAATATATTTATGTGGACAAGGAATTGTCCGTGGATAAGGTTATGGCAAAATCCCGCAGAAAAAGGGTTGCCACCTACTCTCTGGACCGCATGGAGGCCTTTGGCCCGATCAAATCCTATCATCTGGACAATTTCAAGAACCGCAATGTGAAGGTGATAGACTACAGCGTGGGAGAAGAGCTGCAGCCGGACCGCCGCTATGCCCTGTACTACGAGGGAGGCATTAAGCTTTTGATGAATCCTTCTGAGGAGCTGGTGAAGGTGATGAAGAACGTTGCCCCCAGGAAAGTGTTTATGGATTGATTTCCTTTGGCTGCGCGTAAGCCGCAGCAGTTCAGCGGACACCATTCGCAAAGTCGCGCTGACGCGCTTTTCGTCGCTGCGCGACTGCCTTTGCTCACAGAGTGGCGTCCCCTCAGCCTCCCAACAGGATGGAAAATTCGTGCGAGCACGATTTTCCATCCTGTTTGGCGGCTGGCTGAACTGGAGTTAAAATTGTATTGACATTCGGAATTGATTCTGTTACACTCAACAGAACACGTGAAGTGTCTGTGCTGCACGGACACCAGCGTCTGTAAATACAGGAGGATTGAAGATGGGACAGATTATTGGTGAAGGCATTACTTTTGACGATGTACTGTTGGTTCCGGCTTTTTCCCAGGTGATTCCGAACCAGGTGGATGTTACGACCTGGCTGACGAAAAAGATCAAACTGAATATTCCGGTGATGAGCGCCGGGATGGATACGGTTACGGAACACCGCATGGCTATCGCCATGGCAAGACAGGGTGGTATCGGCATCATCCACAAGAACATGACAATTGAAGCCCAGGCAGAAGAAGTGGACAAGGTGAAGCGTTCCGAGAATGGAGTTATCACAGATCCTTTTTCGCTGACACCGGAGCATACTCTGGCGGATGCGGACGCATTGATGGCGAAGTTCCGTATTTCAGGCGTTCCGGTCACGGAGGGACGTAAGCTGGTGGGCATCATAACCAACAGAGACCTTAAGTTTGAAACTGATTTTACCAAGAAGATCAAGGAGTCCATGACCAGCGAGGGTCTGATCACCGCAAAGGAAGGGATCACCCTGGAGGAAGCGAAGAAGATCCTTGCCAAAGCCAGGAAGGAAAAGCTTCCCATCGTGGATGATGATTTTAACCTCAAGGGTCTGATCACCATTAAGGATATTGAAAAGACCATCAAATATCCCCTTGCAGCCAAGGATGTGCAGGGAAGGCTTCTGTGCGGCGCCGGCGTGGGCATCACCGCCAATGTGCTGGATCGTGTGGCGGCTCTTGTGGACGCCAAGGTGGATGTGGTGGTGCTGGACAGCGCCCATGGCCATTCTCAGAATGTGATCAACTGCCTGAAGATGATCAAGGAGAAGTTCCCCGATCTGCAGGTGATCGCCGGCAACGTGGCTACCGGAGATGCTACCCGGGCTCTGATCGAGGCAGGGGCGGACGCCGTTAAGGTAGGAATCGGACCCGGCTCCATCTGTACCACCCGTGTGGTGGCGGGCATCGGCGTGCCCCAGATCACGGCCATTATGGACTGCTATCGCGTGGCAAAGGAATATGATGTGCCCATCATTGCCGACGGCGGCATCAAATATTCGGGGGATATCACCAAGGCTATCGCTGCGGGAGGCAGTGTCTGCATGATGGGAAGCATGTTTGCGGGCTGCGAGGAGAGCCCCGGGGATTACGAGCTGTTCCAGGGAAGAAAATATAAGGTATACAGGGGCATGGGTTCCATCGCCGCAATGGAGAATGGCAGCAAGGACCGTTATTTCCAGGAGAACGCCAAGAAGCTGGTTCCGGAAGGCGTGGAGGGCCGTGTGGCCTACAAGGGCAGCGTGGAGGATACCATTTTCCAGCTTTTGGGAGGTCTTCGTTCCGGCATGGGCTATTGCGGCGCCAAGGATATTGAGACCTTGAAGAGCACCGGAAGGTTCATCAAGATTTCCGCTGCATCCTTAAAGGAGAGCCATCCCCATGATATCCATATCACTAAGGAAGCTCCGAATTACAGTACCGAGGACAATTAGAGATCAGATACATAGGTTACACGACTGGCGGAAAGCAGTCTGGCTGCGGTGGGATGACCCACAGGGAGTGTAACGGGAAAGAAGGGGGAACTGATGCAGGTTCGGTATAAACCGGATCAGGAGCAGGCAGTCCCCGGCCGACCGCCTGGGCATGCCGCTTTATTTCATGAAGTAGGTATGCCCGGGCGGTTTTTTATTGATCGGTCAAGGACTTCTAATACATGAGGAAGGATTGAAAGTACGAGGTGAGGATCTGAATCTCTGTAAAGAGACCTTAAGACGCTATAGATCCGAACCAGGTATAGATCCGAAAATATATAGGATCTGAAATGAATTTAGGATATATGGAATGCACAAGCAGAGTACAAGGAGGAAACAGTATCATGACGAAACGATCGCTTCAGACAGAACTATCAGGGAACGCTTATCCCGGACGGGGCATTGTGATCGGGAGATCCGCTGACGGGAAATATGCGGTGACAGCCTATTTTATCATGGGAAGAAGCTCCAACAGCCGCAACCGGATCTTTGTGGAGGACGGGGAGGGGATCCGTACCCAGGCTTTTGATCCCTCCAAACTGGAGGATCCCAGCCTGATCATCTATGCGCCGGTGCGGGTGTTGGGGGAGGACACCATTGTGACCAATGGCGACCAGACGGATACGGTGTATGAGGGCTATCAACAGGGACTTACCTTTGAGCAGTCTTTAAGGAGCCGGGAATTTGAGCCGGACGGTCCTAACTATACCCCAAGAATTTCCGGCGTGCTTCATGTAAAACCGGGGGAGTCCGCAAAATCTGTGGAAGGCGGAGAGTATTCTTACGCCCTGTCCATCTTAAAGAGTGCCCATGGAGATCCTTCCTGTTGTAACCGTTATACCTATACCTATGATAAGCCCATTGCGGGAGAGGGACATTTTATCCATACCTATATGCATGATGGGAACCCTCTGCCCAGCTTCGAAGGAGAACCGAAGCTGGTGGAGATCGGGAATGATATCGACTCCTTTGCCAAGATGCTTTGGGACAATTTAAATGAAGAGAATAAAGTGTCATTGTTCGTAAGGTTTATCGATATCGCCGCAGGAACTTATGAGACCAGGATTGTAAATAAGAATCAGTAGGCCGGAAACAGGGGTATCAGGGACGGCTGAAGTCAATATAGACAAAAACGGGCTCCAATGCGGTGACAAGTCGCCCTTATTTTGTCTATATTGCCTTCCGCCTGCCTGTTCCTAAATGTTCGTTTCGCAAATGCTTAAAAATATCAGATGAAAAGGAGTCGTTGAGATGAATGAGATTCAGTTAAAATATGGATGCAACCCGAACCAGAAGCCTTCCAGGATTTTTATGGAGGACGGAAGCGAACTGCCCGTCACCGTATTAAACGGTAGACCAGGCTATATTAATTTTCTGGATGCTTTTAATGGCTGGCAGCTTGTAAAGGAACTGAAGGAGGCCACAGGGCTTCCGGCCGCCGCGTCTTTTAAGCACGTTTCCCCGGCAGGGGCCGCGGTGGGTCTGCCCCTGGATGAGACCCTGGCAAAGATTTATTGGGTAGATGATCTGGGAGAGCTTTCTCCCCTTGCCTGTGCTTACGCCAGAGCCAGGGGGGCGGACAGGATGTCCTCCTTCGGGGATTTCATTGCCCTGTCCGATGTCTGCGATGTGGATACCGCAAGGCTCATCAAGCGGGAAGTTTCCGACGGCGTCATCGCCCCCGGATATGAACCGGAAGCCCTGGAGCTATTGAAGGCGAAGAAAAAGGGCGTTTATAATGTGATTCAGATCGATCCTTCCTATGTGCCCGCTCCGGTGGAAAGAAAGCAGGTTTACGGTGTCACTTTTGAGCAGGGGAGGAATGAGCTGGATATCAACGGGGATCTCCTTTCCAATATTGTAACGGAAAATAAGGAGATTCCGAAGGAAGCCCTCATCGATATGAAGATTTCCCTGATCACCCTGAAATATACCCAGTCCAACTCTGTCTGTTATGTAAAGGGCGGACAGGCCATCGGCATCGGAGCCGGGCAGCAGTCCCGGATCCACTGCACCAGGCTGGCGGGACAGAAGGCTGACAACTGGTACCTGCGCCAGTCTCCTCAGGTTCTGGGTCTGCAGTTTTTGGATAAGATCGGCAGGGCTGACCGGGACAACGCCATTGACCTTTACATCGGGGAGGAATACATGGACGTTCTGGCCGACGGCGCCTGGGAGCATATCTTCAAGGTGAAGCCCCCTGTCTTTACCCGGGAGGAAAAGAGGAGCTGGCTGAACGGCATGCAGGATGTGACCCTGGGGAGCGACGCTTTCTTTCCTTTTTCAGACAATATTGAGAGAGCCCATAAAAGCGGCGTGAAGTACATTGCCCAGCCCGGCGGTTCCGTCCGGGACGACGCTGTCATCGACTGCTGCAACAAGTATCAGATGGTAATGGCCTTTACAGGCATCAGACTGTTCCATCATTAAGGAAATCGGCGGATCGGAGGCTTTGGGCAGGCGTAACAGTTCAGCTGCAAGACATGATGGAAAATTCGTGCAGGCACGATTTCCCATCAAATCAGGCGGCTGGCTTGACTGTTACGGCCAGGCATTGGAGTGTGAGAAAATGCTTATAGAGCGGGCATTGGATCGGCGAGAAAATGCTTGCCTGCCGGGGCGTTTGGTGTTAAGATAAGACATATTGATCGCTGGAAAGGAAAGGCAGGAATTTTCCATGAGTGAAAATCTGAATGAGAAGGAAAAAACGCCGGAGGCCGCAGCTGCTGCGGAAAAGGAAGGCGCGGAAAGGGTTTCCAGAAATTTTATTGAGCAGATGATCGACAAGGATCTGGCGGAAGGAGTGTACGATACGGTACACACCCGTTTCCCGCCGGAGCCCAACGGATATCTTCATATAGGACATGCGAAGAGCATTCTGTTAAACTATGGGCTTGCCCAGGAGTACGGCGGAAAGTTCAACATGCGCTTTGACGATACGAATCCTACCAAAGAAAAGACGGAGTTTGTGGAGTCCATCAAGGAGGATATCAAGTGGCTGGGGGCCGACTGGGAGGACAGGCTTTTCTTTGCATCCGATTATTTCGGTCAGATGTACGAGGGCGCGGTGAAGCTCATTAAAAAGGGAAAGGCCTATGTTTCCGATTTAAGCGCCGAGGAGATCCGGGAGTACCGCGGAACCCTTACGGAGCCGGGAAAGGAGGACCCTTCCTGCAGGCGCAGCGTGGAAGAGAACCTGCGCCTGTTCCAGGAAATGAAGGATGGAAAGTATGCTGACGGGGAGAAGGTGCTGCGGGCCAGGATCGATATGGCTTCCCCCAACATCAATATGAGGGATCCGGTCATTTATCGTGTGGCGCACATGAGCCACCACAATACGGGAGACGCCTGGTGCATCTATCCCATGTATGATTTTGCCCATCCCATCGAGGACGCCATTGAAGGAATCACCCATTCCATCTGTACCCTGGAGTTTGAAGACCACAGACCCCTGTACGACTGGGTGGTCCGGGAACTGGAATATCCTCATCCCCCCAGGCAGATTGAGTTTGCCAAAATGTATCTCACCAATGTGGTGACAGGCAAGCGCTATATCAAGAAAATGGTGGAGGAGGGAATTGTGGACGGCTGGGACGACCCCAGGCTGGTGTCCATCGCCGCCCTGCGCAGGCGGGGATTTACTCCGGAATCCATCAAGATGTTTGTGGACCTGTGCGGCGTTTCCAAAAGCAATTCCTCTGTGGATTACGCCATGCTGGAATATTGTATCAGAGAGGACTTAAAGACAAAGAAGCCCCGGATGATGGCGGTGCTGGATCCTGTCAGGCTGGTGATCGACAATTATCCGGAGGGGCAGATTGAATGGCTGGACGCCCCCAATAATCTGGAGAACGAGGCCCTGGGCTCCCGTAAGGTTCCCTTTGGAAGGGAACTGTATATCGAAAGGGAGGACTTCATGGAGGTGCCTCCGAAGAAGTATTTCCGGCTGTTCCCCGGCAATGAGGTGCGGCTGATGAACGCCTACTTTGTGACCTGTACCGGCTGCGTGAAGGACGAGGAGGGCAATGTGGTTGAAGTGCACTGCACCTATGATCCCGAGACCAAGAGCGGCAGCGGCTTTAACGCCCGCAAGGTAAAGGGCACCATCCACTGGGTATGCGCTTCCGAAGCAATTACCGCAGAGGTGCGTCTGTATGAGAACATCATCGATGAGGAAAAGGGCGTCTATAACGAGGAAGACGGCAGCCTGAACCTGAATCCCAATTCGTTGACAGTGCTGAAAAATTGTTATTTGGAGCCGGCTTTTGCCGGGTCAAAGGCTTATGACAGCTTCCAGTTTGTAAGGCAGGGCTTCTTCTGTGTGGATGCCAAGGATTCCAGACCGGATGCCCTGGTGTTTAACCGCATCGTATCCCTGAAAAGTTCTTATACGCTGCCGAAGTAAGACGGCGGAAAGAAGGGATTTGCAGGGAGCGCCATTTAATGAGCAAAGGTAGTATGTCCGCTCTTTTGGAGCGGACTTGGCAGCGATGGAAAGCGCGTAAGCGCGGCTTTACGAATGGCGCAGCTGAACTGTTACGGATATAAAAGGGGCAGGGGCGATTTGGAAAGACATCATTATGGAAAGACATCATTATGGAAAGACATCATTATGGAAAGATATCATTATGGAAAGATATCGTGATGGAAGGATGCCGATATGTATGATATGACCATCGAACTTAAGGCGGGCACGGGAAAACGCCTGTACGAGCAGATTTATGAGCATATCAGACAGGAGATCAGGGAGGGGAGGCTTCTCGCGGGAGAGAGGCTCCCCTCTGCCCGTTCCCTGGCGGAATATCTGCAGGTGTCCAGAAGTACTGTGGATACCGCATACGAACAGCTGCTCAGTGAAGGATATATCGAATCCAGACCCTGTCGGGGATATTTCGTCTGCCATATTGAGGATTTGTTCCAGATGGAGAAGGCAAGGGGGCCCCGGGAGCAGAAAGCTGTTTCCGGCGCTTCCGGGACGGCTGGAAAGCATCTTCCTGGGAGCAGGGTTGTCCCCGGGAAAAATGCTCCCGGGACAGCCGCTTTGGCCTCCCCTGGGGAAGATCGGTCTCTGGTCTGTGATTTTTCACCCAATGAGATCGAAATGAGCGCTTTTCCCTTCAATGTCTGGATGCGCATTACGAAGAATATATTGAGCGGAAGCAACAGCAGGCTCTTTTCCCAGGGGGAGCCCCAGGGGGAGCCGGAGCTGCGCAGGACCATCTGTAAATATCTCCACGCCTCCAGGGGAGTGGAATGCGATCCGGAGCAGATCATTATAGGAGCCGGAAACGATTATCTTCTGCTGCTGTTGGAAAAGATCCTGGGGAGCCCTGTGCGCATCGCCATGGAGAACCCTACCTATAAAAGGGCGTATCAGATTTTGAGATCCTTTGCCGAGATCGCGGCGGTGGATATGGATAAGAATGGAATGCTGGCGGACAGACTGGAACAGGAAAACGCAGATGTGGCTTATGTGATGCCCTCCCATCAGTTTCCTACAGGGATTGTGATGCCTATCGGGCGGAGGGCTGAGCTTTTAAACTGGGCGAATGCAGCGGAAAACCGATACCTGATCGAGGACGATTACGACAGCGAATTCCGTTATCGGGGGAAGCCCATCCCATCTCTGCAGGCTTCTGACCGTCACGGGAAGGTGATCTATATCGGAACCTTTTCAAAGGCCATAGCACCGGCTATCCGTATCAGCTATATGGTCCTCCCCTATGCTCTGCTGGAGCGCTATCAGAGGGATTGTTATTTTTATTCCTCTACGGTATCGAGGATCGACCAGAGAATATTAAATGAATTTATTCAGAACGGACATTTTGAACGGCATCTGAATAAGATGAGGAAAATATACCGTGCCAGACATGAACTATTGCTGGAAGAACTCCAGGCTTTCAAGGGGATGTTTCGAATATCCGGGGAAAATGCGGGGTTGCATCTGCTCCTGACAGCCAGGGGAAAAATATCGGAAGAAGACCTCCTGCAAAAGGCGGCGAAGCAGGGGGTGAGGGTATATGGAATGTCGGATTACCATATCGACGCGGCGGCGCTGCCAAGGTTTTACAGGGAAACCTCTACTTTGCTGGTGGGATACGGAGGCCTAAATGAAAAGCAGATTCAGGAAGGAACAGGATTATTGAAAAAAGCATGGTTATAAGGGAGAGCAGGCTCTCCCTTATTTCTTATATCGCCAGATAAAGACCGATCTGGCAGCTAGGATCATTCCTCGGAAGGAACCTTTACCAGGTCATCGTCTTCGTCATCAAAGAATTCTTCTACTTCGGCATCTGCCCCGGTCTCAGTCTCATTTTCAGCTTCCATATCTGATTCGGTTTCAGTTCCGGCTTCAGCTTCTGTTTCCGCCTCTGCTTCCGCTTCAGCTTCAGCCCCTGCCGCTGTTTCAGCGTCTGTCTCCGCCTCTGTTGCTGTTTCAGCGTCTGTCTCCGCCTCAGTTCCTGCCGCTGTTTCAGCCTCTGCCGCGTTCCCGGCTTCCTGGTTGTCGGTATCCTTTGCAGCAAAAGAAGCTTCCGGCGCGGTCTCGTCGCCGCTCAAGGATACATAGGAGCGAATCTCATCCTCTTCTTCATCGCTGAAATCATCGTAGTCCTCATCGCTCTTTTCTTCAGTGTCTGAGGCATTTTTCTTTTGAAGGAAATAATAAGCAGCGGCAGCGGCGGCGCTTACGGCAGCGCCAAGCAATAAAATCTTGCCAACCTTTTTGGACATGACAGTACTCCTTTCGAAATGTGTTTCACATACTCTATCTTAATACTATTTTGCAAAAATGAAAAGGGATTATGTGCATTTTTTAAAATTTATTCCGCTGAATGGATTTCTTCCGTTGAATAAAGGAAAATACTATGGTACACTAAAATGAGTGGGACGAAGGGAAGACTGCGGCTGCAGGAGGTTACGGGGAGATGAATGATCGGTTTTTTGAACTGAAAAAGGAAAAACAGGACCGGATGATCAACGGCGCTCTGAAGGTATTTGCCACTCAGGGATATCGTCATGCGAGTACGGATGATATCGTAAAGGAAGCCGGGATCAGCAAGGGACTGCTGTTCCATTATTTTGACAGCAAGCAGGGCACCTATGCATTTGTCTACGACTACAGCGCAAGATTCATGATGCTGGAACTGCGGGATATGGTGGATTTCCGCGAGAAGGAGTTATTCGAAGTGATGAAGCAGGTGGAGCGGGCCAAGGTAAACGCCCTGAGGGGTTATCCTTATATGCAGATGTTTCTGGACCGGGCCAATCAGGAAAGCAGTTCTGAGGCGCTGCTTGCCATCGCTCCCAAGCGCCCTCTTCTGCTGGAGGCCTACGATATCATTTATACCCAGGTGGATACCTCGCGGCTGCCGGAGGGCGTAGAAGCAGGGAGGCTTCGGAAGATGATGGAGCTGACCATCAGGGGGCTGATGGCGGAACGCTTCCGGGACGGAACCTTTCAGCCGGATCTTCTGCGGCAGGAGATAGAAGACTATCTTGATATGATGAAGATGATCGTATACCGTTGAGGACAGCGGCGGTCTCGCCTGTCTGTCCGTTCGGTTTGCTGCTTAAGGAAGATGCCGCAGTTTCTGCGGCATCTGATTATTTGTTCATTTTATAAACCGGATCGGCGGGGTAGCCGCCTTTCAGCTTCTGCATCCCTCTTTGAATGGCGTCCTTGGAATTTTTCCAGTCCGCGTCCTTGTTGCGGTAGTCGAATTTTTCCACCAGCCAGGAAACATCCTCGGCCAGGCGCTTCATGTTTTCCTGCATCAGCGGCAGCACACAGGCATAGAAATCTTCCTTTTCCCTGTCCGGAAGCTTAAGGTCGGCCGCCTCGCACAGATCCTTAAAGTGGGGCAGGCAGAAGCCCTTGCTTTCCTTTACCTTTCGGCGGAAATCCTCATCTTTTTGGTACATATAGAAAAAGGTGTCCAGATAGCGGGCGTAGGTGTCCTTAAACTGATCGCAGATGTAGCAGGACTCCTCCTTTTCCGCGATCCACATGCCGATGGTATTGCCGCTCTGGACATTTTTGCGGAATTTATCCTTGAGGGTGGTCTTGCCGGGGCGGAAAGAAGCGAACTGCTGGTTCATTTCCCTGATCATCCGCATATAATGTGTTTTAAGGATCCAGGCGTTCCCCAGGGTATTGCCGTAATCGAACATTTTCTGGAAATGCATCCGGCAAAAACCGGCCTTGTCGGTCTTCTCCCTCATGTCGGCCTCCATATAGGAAGAACCGCTTCCCAGCACGTAGTCTAACAGATCCTGCTCCACGCTCCTTTCGATAAAGCAGAACGGACATTCATCCTGTGCATTGATGGCGTCGTTGAGGGGAATGGTATAGAGCTGTTCTTTCATGATATGGTGCCCCTTTCGTTTGGAGCGGGATCGGCAACTGCCCCGCAGATTTCGGATGAAAAAAATTCTTTAAAAATATTTTAATTTATTTCATGGAAAATTACAAGATAAGTATGCTATTTTGTTGCAAATTCATGTTAAGTTAGTTACAGTTCGTCAGGCGGCTGGCTGAACTGTTACAGGAACTTAAGAAAAAACAGCTTGCTATACGGCATGGAAGCGTATAAACTATTGTTTGAGCTTAAAATGGTGATAAACATCAGGCCCTGGACCGGATGAAAAATATAACGAGAGATGTGATAAGCCTTGGTATTCAGCAGCGTAAGATTTTTACTGTATTTTCTTCCAATTTTCATAATCCTTTATGGAATCACTCCCAAGTCCTTTAGGAACGTGACGCTCCTGGCGGGAAGTCTTGTTTTTTATGCGCTTGGGGATATCAGGTATCTTCCGTTGTTACTGGTATCTGTGGCGGTGAATTATTTCATAGGGCTGCAGTTTACAGTGCAGGAAAGAAAAAGCCCAAAAGGAAAGAGAAAACAGAAGATCATCCTTGTCGCTGCAATTACAGGAAACGCGGCGGTACTGGTTCTTTTCAAATACGCAGGGGGCGCGCTGGGCTTCCCTTTGGGAATCAGCTTTTATACCTTCCAGATCATTTCCTATCTGGTGGATGTATACCGGGGAGATATTCACAGAGAACGTTCTCCGATCAAATTTGCTGATTATGTCTGTATGTTTCCGCGTCTGACTTCCGGTCCCATCATGAATTATTCGGATGTATCGGAGGAGCTGAAGGAGAGAAAATTTAACCTGGAGGGAATTCAGGATGGGCTCAAGGTCTTTATCATGGGACTTGCCAGCAAGGTGCTCCTTGCCGACCGGATCGGGTTTCTGTGGAACGAGGTGCAGACCGCGGGCTTTGAAAGCATTTCCACGCCCCTGGCATGGATCGGGGCGGTGGCCTATTCCCTGAAGATTTATTTTGATTTTTACGGCTATTCCCTGATGGCCATCGGTCTTGGCAGGATGCTGGGCTTTAAGCTGCCCGCCAACTTTGAAACCCCTTATATGGCCAGGGGAGTCCGGGATTTTTACAGAAGATGGCATATTACCCTGGGAAGGTGGTTCCGCAACTATGTCTATATTCCCCTGGGAGGCAACCGGGCAGGGGAGATGCGTACCATCTTAAATCTGCTGGCGGTATGGATCCTGACGGGGCTCTGGCACGGGGGTACCGTTAATTTCCTGATCTGGGGGCTTATGCTGTGGTTCTTTATCGTGCTGGAGCGGTTCCTTACCAGAATTCCTCTGGTGAGGGGGATGAAGGTGATCCCTCATCTGTATCTCTGGACAGTGATCCCCATTACCTGGATGTGCTTTGAGATCGTGGATCTGAAGGAGCTTGGAATCTATCTGGGCAGGATGTTCGGTCTGGTGGAAGGGGTAAGCGTATTTGCCGGGGACTGGAGCAGCGCCCTTAAAAATTACGGAGGTCTTTTTATAATATGCTTCCTGGCCTGCACTCCGCTTGTAAAGATGGTTTACGAAAAATTGAAAGATCATGTGGTGGGTCTAATCTGTCTGGGGAGCCTGTTCTGGATCTGTGTCTGGAGGATCATTGTGGAAGGGGAAAATGTGTTTATGTACCGGGGATTTTAGATTCCGGTTCTGATATGAGGTGATGGGATTGAAATTCTGGAAGAAATGGAGTTTTTTCATTATATTTTTTGTGTGCGGCGCGGTGGTCATGACTGCTACGGATTCCTGGGCGGCAGCGGGGGAGCCTGCAAAAGAGGTCAGAACCTGGCTGGATGGAGTGTTCCGGGAAAATCCTGAGACGGAAGAGTCGGGGGAAAAGACATCCGGCGATGAAGAACCGGAGGGGAACTCCGGAAACGCGGCGGAGGATGGCAAGCCGCAGGAGGGTCAGGAGGATTCCCAGGGAGAACCGGGAACCCAGGAAAATATGAATTCCTCTCAGGGTGATCTGGAAGAGGATGGAGAAGCTTCCGCTGGGGAAAATACGGGAGACGGAGATCTGGAAAGCGGGTCACAGGGGGATGGAACCCAGGAGGGCGGTTTCCAGGGAAACGAACCCGGGGAAGGTGAAACAGATCCCACTCAGGAGCTGACCTACCGGGACCCGGAGGATGTGGTCTATACCACGGTAGAGGACGATTATTTCTCGGATGCGGTGTTTATCGGGGATTCCAGAATGGTGGGCATGCATGATTACGGCGGCCTGACGGATATCAGTACTTTTTATGTGTCCAAGGGACTCACGATTTTTAAACTTTTTACAGCGGAGATCGTGGATACGCCGGAAGGCGGCAAGATCACGGTGGAGCAGGCCCTTACGGAAAACAAGTTCGCAAAGATCTATCTGGAGGTAGGGATCAATGAAATGGGAACCGGAGATCTGGAGCGGTTCCTGAATACCTATCAGGAAGCGGTGGCTCATCTGCAGGAGCTCCAGCCGGACGCCGTCATCTATCTGCAGGCTATCATGAAGGTGACGACAGAGCGCTCCAATAAAGGCGATTACATCAGCAACCAGGGAATTGAGGACAGAAATATCGGTATCGCCGCCCTGGCGGATAATATAAAAGTCTATTATCTGGATGTGAATCCTCTTGTGGTGGATGAGAACGGGGGACTGAATCCTGATTATACTTACGACGGCGTACATTTAAAAGGAAAGCATGTGGCCATCTGGAAAGATTTTTTGAAAGAACACGCAGTAGTACTTGACTGATTTCCTCTTTGCGTTTATTATGATAAAGGATGTTTTTAACATTTTTTAACAGAAGGCGTCAGCCTTTTATGAGCAGGAAAACCGCTTATTTCAACAGGAGGAAATGAGACATGAGTGACAAACAGAAGAAACCGCAGCAGACCCTGGGAGAAAATGGCATTTATGATGCGAAGTCCCTTGGGGCACCTAAAGTATTGATACTGGGCGTCCAGCATATGTTCGCCATGTTTGGCGCAACGATCCTGGTTCCCATTCTGACAGGCCTGGATGTATCCACTACGCTGCTTTTTGCCGGTCTGGGAACATTGCTGTTCCATCTGATCACAAAAAGGAAGGTTCCCGCTTTCCTGGGATCGTCCTTCGCATTTATCGGAGGCTATGCCGCTATTGCCCCCATGCTTCCGGACGCATCCGGCGAGCTGACGGTGGCGAATAAGGAAATGCTCCCTTACGCCTGTGTGGGCGTGGCCTGCGCCGGGCTTCTGTATCTGGTGCTTGCAGGCCTGATCAAGATATTCGGTACCGGAAAGGTGATGCGTTTCTTCCCGCCCATTGTGACCGGACCCATCATTATCGCCATCGGTCTGACCCTTTCCCAGTCCGCTATCGACGCCTGCGCTTCCGACTGGCTCATTGCCCTTGTGGCCATCGTTCTGGTGGTGGTCTGCAATATCTGGGGCAAGGGCATGATAAAGATCGTTCCCATTATCATCGGCGTGATCGGTTCTTATCTTACGGCCATTGTGCTGCAGAGGGTTGATTTTACACAGTTAGCGGAAGCAAAGTGGATCGGGCTTCCGGTTCACTGGAATGAAACGGGTCTGTCCGTTCTGTTTGGCGGCGACGCTTCCATGATCGTCAGCGCCATCGTCATGATCATGCCCATCGCCCTGGCGACCATGATGGAGCATATCGGGGACATTTCCGCAATTTCCTCTACTGTGGGAATTAATTATTTTAAGGATCCCGGCCTGCACCGCACCCTTCTTGGGGATGGCCTGGCAACCATTTTCGCATCCCTTTTCGGCGCGCCTGCCAATACCACCTACGGTGAAAATACCGGCGTGCTGTCCTTAACCAAGGTCTTCGATCCCCTGGTGATCCGGATCGCAGCCGTGCTGGCGATCCTGTTTTCCTTCTCGCCCAAGTTTGCCGCCATCATCGGCTGTATGCCTGCCGCTACCAGAGGCGGCGTGTCCCTGGTGCTTTACGGTATGATCTCGGCAGTCGGTGTCCGCAACATCGTGGAGACCCGGGTGGATTTTGCCAAAAGCCGCAACGTGATCATCGCGGCCCTGATCCTGGTGCTGTCCATCGGCATCAATTACAGCGCGGCCGGTTCCGTGGGCTTTCAGTTGGGCAGCCTGAACATCAGCTTCTCCGGCCTGGCTGTGGGCGCTATCGTAGGAATCGTCCTCAATGCGGTTCTTCCCGGCAAGGATTATGTGTTTGACGAGGATATACCCTCCGACACAGGAGTGGATTTCGCAGTGAGAGGGCGCAATAAGTAAAGCCCGTCCTGAGCCAAAGAAAACGTGTCAGTGAACGAAAGACAGAGCAAGAGGGCTTTGTCAGCATATGGAAGCCAGCGGGAGGGAAGGCTCCTGCCGGCTTCTTTTGGTTGCATGTGCCGGAGAAAATGCGGAGAGCCATGGGTGTAGTCGCAGCACAGAGGGGCTGCAGATACGGTACGGTGGAACCATAGGTGTGGTACAGTGAGGTTACAGGTGAAGTACAGAGGAGCCACAGACATGGCACAGTAGGATATGGTACAGTAGGATATGGTACAGTAGGGTATGGTACAGCAGAACCATGGATGCAGTCAAAAGGAATCATAAGGAATCAACTGGAATCAAGGAGGAGATATCATTGGAACATTTCGGGGGAAAAGAGGAAATAACTGGAGGAATAAACGCAGTCGACATGCATTGCGATACCATTTCAAGGATCCGGGACTGCAGGCGGGAAGGAAAGTCTGTGGGGCTTAGGCAGAATGAGCTGCATATCGATCTGATGAGACTGAAGGAAAAAGGGTATCTGCTGCAGAATTTTGCGCTGTTTGTGTTCCTGGGTTCCGGGGAGGATCCTTGGGAGCAGCTTCAGGCGCTGTATCAGATCTATCAGGAGGAAATGGAGCGCAGCCAGGATCTCATCGCGCCGGTGTATCGTTTTGCGGACATTGAGAAAAACCGGAGAGAAGGGAAGCTTTCTTCTCTGCTTACCGTGGAAGAAGGAGCCGTCTGCAAGGGAGAGATCTCAAAACTGGATCGGCTTTACGAGATGGGCGTGCGCATGATGACCCTGACCTGGAATTTTCCCAATGAACTGGGGTTCCCCAATCTGGACCGGGAGATGGGGAAAAAAATCCGCGCGGCGGGGAAAAACGTGACGGAGGCACAGCAGAAGGCATATTTCAATACCCCCAATGAAAGGGACGGACTGACGGAGACGGGAAAAGAGTTCGTGGCAAGGATGGAGGAGCTGGGGATGATCCCCGACGTGTCCCATCTGTCCGATGCGGGCTTCTGGGATGTGTGCCGCTGTACGAAAAAGCCTTTTGCAGCCAGCCATTCCAACGCCAGGAAGGTATGTCCCCATGTGCGGAACCTGACGGATGAGATGATCCGCGCCCTGGCAGAGCGAGGGGGCGTAACGGGGCTGAATTTCTGCGCGGATTTTCTGATACAGAAGCCCATAGGCATGGAGAACCCCGGCACAATAGGAGATATCGTCGCCCACGCGAAGCATATCTGTAAGGTAGGAGGCATTGAAGTGCTGGGGCTTGGCAGCGATTTTGACGGGATCGACACCCATGAAGAGCTGCAGGGCGCCCAGGGCATGGACCGTCTGGCGGACGCCCTGGTGAAGGGCGGCTTTACCCCCTCCCAGGTGGATAAGATCTTCTTTGAAAATGTGCTGCGTCTGTACCGGGACACGCTGTAGAGGAAGTTGCCGCGTATGAGATGCAGAAGCCGCGTGTATGAGCTGCAGAAGAAGCCGCCGCGTGCGCGCTGCAGAAAAATCTCCAGGCAAAGGTTCGAATCGGGGTTTATCTTTTGTTGTTTTCTCTGCAGGCTTCAAGCAGCCCCTGAATAGTATCGAAGGCGTAGGTTGGTTGGAAAGGGCTGGTGCGGACTTCTTCCGGGGTAGCTTCTCCGGTGTAGACCACACAGGTGTCCGCGCCGCCGTTGATGCCGCAGGCAATGTCGGTATAAAGCCGGTCCCCCACCACCAGGGTTTCCTCCAGGGAAAAGCCGGAAGCTTCCAGGCAGACCTCCACCACCTCTTTGCTGGGCTTGCCGAGATAGACCGGCGTTTTGCCCGTAGCGGCGGTGATCATATCGCAGATGGAGCCGCAGTCCGGGATAAAGCCGAAATCTATGGGACAGCGCAGGTCCGGGTTAGTGCCGTAAAAGGGGACATCCTGTTCAAACAACACCTGGCAGACCGCGGAAAGCTTCTGGTAGGTCAGCTCGCTGTCATATCCCACCACGACGCAGTCGATATCTGGTTCCGCCTTTTCCGTGATGTGAAGACCGTTTTTGCGAAGTTCTTCCACGAAGGATTTTGTGCCGAGCACAAAGATTTTGGCGGAAGCGTACCTGGAAAGCAAAAAACGCAGGGTCATATAACCGGATGTGATAAACTGTTCCGCAGTGGTTTCCAGATGGAAGCTTCTGCGGAATTTCCGGATATAGTCCTGGGCGCTTTTGGTGGAATTGTTGGTGATATAATAGGTTTTTCCGCCGATGGAATCAATATAGGAAAGCAGCTCTCTGCTGCCGGGATAGAGAGTATCCCCCACAGCCAGGGTGCCGTCTATATCGAATAAAAACAACTTTTTTTGAGATAGGGGAGTCATGGGTTCCTCCTGAAGCGTTCCTGTTTGCCGGGCCTGCCGGGACAGACTGGCGTTTAGTCCGTTATGGTTTATGGGAATGGATCGTGCGATATCTATTTTATCACGGAGCAGTGGAAAGCGCTACTGCATTTTACAGATATTTTCGTCAGGTCTGACCCTTTCGCCCCAGGATGTAACAGTTCAGCCAAGATAATTTCCTTTCAGTTCCCGGTTTCATTGCTTCCGGAAATGTGGTACAATGATTTTGAGCGTGTGGTACGATAATTCTGCTAATGCAGAATTCAAGCCGATTCCGTCGGCTTGCCGCTGTTCGTGCGGCGGATTGTACCCGGTAACCCGGAAGGGATATTTTTGAGGACGTATCCGGCCGGAAGGTTTTGGCGGGAGAACTTTGGAGGACTGAAAATATGACATTAAGCGAAAAAGAAGAAAAACTGGTGCGGAAATATAACCTTCTTCCGCAGGTGGCAGCGGCTTCTCTGATCATGGATTTTGTGATGTGCGGCGTCTGGCTTATATTGGTCATGGTGGATGACATCGTATTTGATAACCGGACCTTTTTTTCCATGGGTCTGTATGTATTTTTGGCTATTGTGGTTTTCTACCTGCTGATATTTTTATACTCCATGTTTGTGACCCGGTTTGGTATGTCCGCAAGGGCATGGAAGGAGCTGGTACAGAAACTGGACGTCTGGCAGGACAACGGAGATTATACCGGTCTGGTAGCGGGAGCCGTAGGACTTGGGGCGGCCGGAAGGATCCTGGGGGAGTACGGAAAGGGCGCTGCAAAGAAGATCGGGAAAGGGCTGGAGGCGGCCGGCGCAGTCGGGGCAATAGGGATCACAGTGGGAATGAATTGGGAAATGCTTTCTAACGCCAGGCGTGTGGCGTCAGTCTGTAATATACAAATCCCAAAAGCAAAAAAATATGTGATCCCTCTGGTCCTTGTTCCCCTGGCTCTGCTGGTCGGGCTATACATTCCCGAATATGCGGATTCCATGCGGGTGGTAAAGGAAGAAAAACAGCTGGCGGCAGAGACGGTTTATCACCTGCAGGAGGAGTTTGAAAAGACGTGTTATTATGTATCTGCAGACGATCCCTTTGAAGAGTATCAGGATTATGGCTACTCCGTATATGGTTATCTGTATGATTTTGATGAACAGCGATCCTATCTTTCTGTGAGGGTGGGAAATGACGGTCTTGTTACGGAAGTCATATATCATGTAGAGCTGGATATTCAGAAAAGCAAGCAGGAGAACATGGCGCTGCTGGAAAAAGACTTGAAGCGTCTGTATGGTCTTTTGTCGGAGGCGGATGTCAGGGCTGCCTCAGAGGATCTTCTCAGGGAGTATGCCCTGCCGGAGGACTTTATGGAAACATTGGCTGCCGGATCGTATTATGATGAGATCAACATAAAAGAGGAAGGCCAGGACGGCTCCAGCATATACTTTTCCTATGTTACGGAACCGGAGGAAGAGTATGACGAATACAGCGCTTCTTATGTAAGTATTTCTATCAGAGCCAATTGATCAGGAATCTGTTTTTTCCTGAAAACAGCAAAGTACAAAGCGGTCTGTCCATCAGACGGCGGAATGGAGAATATTATGAAATTAATATCATGGAACGTGAACGGGATCAGGGCATGTATGGAGAAGGGATTTCTGGATTTTTTCAGGGAGGCGGATGCGGATATCTTCTGTCTCCAGGAGACGAAGGTACAGGAAGGGCAGGTGGCGCTTGAACTTTCGGGCTATCATCAGTACTGGAATTATGCTGAAAAGAAGGGCTACTCCGGAACTGCTCTTTTTACGAAAAAGGAGCCTTTAAACGTCTCCTATGGCATCGGGATAGAGGAGCATGACCATGAAGGGCGTGTTATTACCGCAGAATTTGAGGATCTGTATGTGATCACGGTCTACACCCCGAATTCCCAGGACGAGCTGAGACGGCTGGATTACCGTATGCAGTGGGAAGAAGCCTTTCTGGCATATCTGAAGAGGCTGGAGGAGAAGAAGCCTGTGGTTTTCTGCGGAGACTTAAACGTGGCTCATAAGGAGATCGACCTGAAGAATCCGAAGACCAACCGGCACAACGCCGGATTCACGGACAAAGAAAGAGGATGCTTCGATCGGCTCATGGAAAACGGATTTATTGATACTTTCCGGTATTTTTATCCCGATCAGCGGGATATTTATTCCTGGTGGTCCTATCGCTTCCGGGCGAGGGAAAAGAACGCAGGCTGGCGTATCGACTATTTTGTAACCTCCCAGATTCTGAAGGACAGGCTGCTTAATGCTTCGATCCATACACAGGTGACAGGCTCTGATCATTGTCCTGTGGAGCTTGTGCTGCGGGACTGAGGGGATAACCTGCTCAGGGCACGTTGTCCAAAACAGGTTGTGCCGGCCATGCTGTCCAGGTCATGTTGTCCAGGACATTCTGTCCAGGACATTCTGCCCAGGACAAAGGGAAGAAAGAAGATAAGCGGGGAGGGCTCAGGAGGGAAAATGCCTGAAGAACAATTGGAAAAACGATTGGAAAGACGATTGAAAAAACAGTTGGAAAGCCAGCTGCAGGATCAGTTTGAATATCAGCCTGAGAACCTGTCTGTATTACAATTCGGACGGATCCCTTCCGGCAGGCGTCTTCCCAGGGATTTTTTCACCCGTGACGGCATCACGGTGGCAAAGGAGCTTCTGGGAAAGGTTTTGGTGCATGAGACCTCTGTGGGGACCGTCCGGGGCGTCATCACCGAGGCGGAGAGCTATATGGGGATAGAGGATAAGGGTTCCCATTCCTATGGCGGGCGGCGCACCTCCCGGACGGAGCCCATGTTCCATCAGGGAGGAACCTCCTATGTTTACCTGATCTATGGGATATATCAATGCATGAATATTGTGACTGCTCTCCCGGACGTGCCGGAAGCTGTGCTGCTGCGCAGCGTGGCTGCGGCGGACGAGGAATCCAGGCGCAGGATGGAACTGCTCAGACGAAAGAAGCTGGAAGAAAGCCGGAGGAAAAAGCCTGAAGAGACCCGGAAGAAGAGGCTGGAGGAAAAGGGGAATATTCCCGCCTCCATACGCGCGCACCTCTCCGACGGACCGGGCAGGCTCTGCATCGCCATGGAGATCAAAAAAGAAGACAATGATGTGGATCTGGTGAATAGTCCCTTTTTCTATGTAACGGAAGGGATCAGGATCCTTCCGGGACAGATTCATGAAGGAAAGCGCATCGGCATCGATTATGCCGGGGAAGCGGCGGATTATTTGTGGAGGTTTTATCTATGAGCCTGCGATTTTTTTTCGGCGCCTCCGGCTCCGGCAAGAGCAGGAGACTATATCAGGAAATTGTGGAAAGAGCCGTTGCGGAGCCGGAGAGGACTTTTCTGGTGATCGTGCCGGATCAGTTTACCATGCAGACCCAGAAGGATCTGGTGGCCCTGCATGAACGGGGCGGTATCCTGAATATCGATGTGCTGAGCTTCGGACGGCTGACATATCGGGTCTTCGACGAGGTAGGGGAGCTGGATACGCCGGTGCTGGATGATACCGGGAAAAGTCTGGTGCTGCAGAAGGTGGCTCTGCAGCTTAAGGACGAGCTTCCTGTCCTTGGGGGACATCTCCACAGGCAGGGCTATATCCATGAGGTAAAAAGCGCCCTTTCCGAGTTCATGCAGTACGGGATCAGTCCGGAAGATATGAATAAGCTCATCGCTTTTTCCGAAAAAAGGGGAGCCCTGGTGCACAAGCTGAAGGATCTGGCAGCGCTTTACCGGGGCTTTCAGGAATACATAGAGGGTAAATTTATTACGACGGAAGGATCTCTGGATCTGCTGCGCCGCAGTCTGGAGAGGTCGGAGTTGGTCAGGGACAGCGTTGTGGCCTTTGACGGCTTTACAGGCTTTACACCCATCCAGAACCGGGTGATCCAGGAGATCCTGCGCCTGTCCCGGGAAACCATCGTCTGCCTGACTCTGGGAGAGGGGGAAAACCCCTATAAGCCGGACGGGGAGCAGAAGCTTTTTCACATGACCAAGAAAACTGTGGGGGATCTGCAGAAGCTTGCCGGAGAAGTAAATGTCGGCAGGGGACAGGATGTATTCGTAAGCATGTCCGGCGGTCAGAAGCATCACCGCTTTGAGGAAAGTCCTGCGCTGCAGGCTTTGGAGCGGAATCTGTTCCGCTATCCCCTGATGCCTTATGGAAAGCCCCAGGACAGCATCCATATCATTGAGACCTCCGCTCCTGCCAGAGAGGTGCATCAGGCGGGGCTTAAGGCCCTTGAACTGGTGCGGGAAAAGGGATACGGCTTCCGGGATATTGCGTTTATCCTGGGGGACATGGAAGAATATGCGCCCTATGTGGAGACGGAATTTGCTCAGATGGGGATTCCCTGCTATATCGACCGCACCAGACAGATCGTGCTGAATCCCATGATAGAATTTATCAGGAGCGCCCTTGAGCTGTATGAAAAGGATTTTGCCTATGAGGCAGTGTTCCATTATCTGAGGAGCGGTCTGGCGGACATTACCATGGAGGAAGCGGACGAGCTGGAAGATTACTGTGTCCGGACAGGCGTCCGGGGCTATCGGAAGTGGAGCCGTCTTTTTGTGTATAAAACCGCCGAGATGGGGGAGGACGAGGAAAAGCTTGTGAACCTGAACCGGATCCGGGAGCGTTTTATGGCTCAGGTAGAATGCCTTCACGGGAAAAGCAAGGAGACTGTGGGGGATTATGTGAACCGTCTGTACGCATTTTTGGTGGAAAACAAGGTGCAGGAGAAGCTGGCCGGCTTTGAGAGGATGTTTGAAGCGGATAACCAGAGCGCCCGTGCCAGAGAGTATGCTCAGATCTACAGGCTGGTAATGGATCTTCTGGATCAGATCTATGAGCTGCTGGGAACGGAGACCATTTCTCTGCGGGAATTTGCGGATATCCTGGATGCCGGCTTTGGGGAGATCAAGGTGGGGACGATCCCTCAGAATGTGGACCGGGCAGTGGTGGGAGATATGGAGCGGACCAGGCTGAAGCAGGTAAAGGCTCTGTTCTTTTTGGGAGTGAATGACGGGAATATTCCCAGGAACGCCTCCAAGGGCGGCATCATATCCGATATGGATCGGGAATTTTTAAGAGAATCCGATCTGGAACTGGCGCCTTCCCCCAGACAGCAGATGTACATACAAAGGCTCTATTTGTATCTGAATATGACGAAGCCTTCCCATGAGCTGTATCTTTCCTTCTCCAAGGTAAACAGCCAGGGAAAGTCTATCCGTCCGGCTTATCTGATCGATGTGGTGAAAGAGCTTCTGCCCGGGCTTGAGGCGGAATATCCCGAACAGAAGCCGATGCTGGAGCAGGTGGTGACGCCCGGGGAAGGCGCTTCTTATCTTGCGGAGGGTCTGCGGAATTTTGTGGAGGGTTACAGGGAAGCTTCCCGGGAGCGGGCTTTTTTCACCCTGTATGAAGCTTATGGACACGGAGACGGGCTGATGCGCGAAAAGAGGGATGAACTGACCCGGGCGGCTTTTCAGAGGTATGAGGACAGCGGCCTGTCCAGGGTCGTAGCCAGGGCTCTGTACGGCCTGGAACTGGAAAACAGCGTCAGCCGTCTGGAGACCTATGCGGCCTGCGCATACAGACATTTTCTTCAGTATGGGCTTTCCCTGAGGGAGCGGGAGGAGTTCGGTTTTGAAAACGTGGACCTGGGCAATGTGTTTCACGGAGTGCTGGAGCGTTTCTCGAAAAGGCTTTCGGAAAGCGAGTATACCTGGTTTGATTTCCCCCGGGAGTTCGGGGAGCAGGAAGTGAAGGAAGCCCTGGAGGCCTGCGCGTCGGAATACGGTGAGTCGGTGCTTTACAGCAGCGCCCGCAATGTATACGCCATTACCAGGATGAACCGGGTGCTGACAAGAACAGTATTCACTTTGCAGAGCCAGTTAAGGCAGGGGGAATTTGTGCCGGAGGCCTATGAGATGTCTTTCCGTTATGCCGAAGATCTGGAAAGCGTCAATATAGCCCTGTCTGAAGAAGAGAAGATGCATCTGCGGGGCAGGATCGACCGGGTGGATATTGCGGAGGACGAGAAGCATGTTTACGTGAAGGTGATCGATTATAAGTCCGGCAGCCGGCAGTTTGATCTGGCGGCGCTGTACTACGGGCTGCAGCTGCAGCTGGTGGTCTATATGAACGCGGCGATGGAGATGGAAGGAAAAAAACATCCCCAGAAGGAGATCGTGCCCGCCGCCATGCTTTATTATCATATTGAAGATCCTACGGTGGAGAGTCCGGTGGAGCTGTCTGAGGAAGAACTGGACGCACAGCTTCTGGAAAAACTGCGCATGAAGGGCGTCGTAAGCTCGGAGGATGGCATCGTGGAGAAACTGGACCGCTTTTTTGCCGGGCGTTCAGCGGTGATCCCTGTAGAACGAAAGAAGGACGGAAGTTTTTCCGCCCGGTCTTTTGTGATGAGCGGGGAGGAGCTTAAGGTGATCAGCAATTATGTGAATGAAAAGGTGCTTTCCATCGGACAGGAGATCCTGGCTGGGAGGATAGGGCTGAATCCCTATGAAAAAGGTCAGGAAAATGCCTGTACCTACTGCGCATACCGCAGAGTATGCGGTTTTGATCCTTCCATACCGGGATATTATAAGCGGGAACTGGAAGAGCTGTCGAAGGATGAAGCCCTGGAACGCATGAAAAAGATGTGATCTGAATTGATTTGAAAAGGAGGAGTGGGGATGGCGATTTCGTTTACTCCGCAGCAGCAGAAGGTCATAGATCTGCACCATCGGAATATTCTGGTTTCTGCTGCGGCGGGAAGCGGCAAGACCGCTGTGCTGGTAGAACGTATCATTCGTATGATCTGCAGCGAAGAACAGCCTGTGGATATCGACAGGCTGCTGATCGTGACCTTTACCAATGCCGCCGCCGCTGAAATGCGGGAACGTATCAGCCTGGGAGTTTCCAGGGAACTTGCCCTGCATCCGCAGTCCGACCACATCCAGAGACAGGCGGCGCTGCTGCATAACGCCCAGATCACAACAATAGACAGTTTCTGTATGTTTTTGCTGAAAAATCACTTTCATGAGATCGGAATGGATCCCGCTTTCCGGGTGATGGATGAGGGAGAAAAGAGACTTTTAGAGCAGGAGGTGATGGAAGGGCTTTTTGAAGATAAATTTGCGGAGAAATATAAGGGAAAAGAAGTCGGCGCTGAACAGACGGGGGAGACGGAGACGCCCACAGCCTTTGAAAACTGCGTGGAATATTTCTGCCCCGGAGGAAGTCCTGTCACCGGGGAAAAGCTGCTGGAGGGCTATATCCAGTCCCTGAACCGGTTCGCGGAAAGCTTTCCCTGGCCGGAGGAGTGGCTTGCCGCGCGCAGGAAGGATTATGCGCCCTGCAGGCCGGAAGAACTTGGAGAGACTGATTTTGGGCGGTATCTTACGGCCCACATCCGAAAAATGCTGGAGGGCTGTCAGGAGGTCTATCGCCAGATCGTGTCCCTCTGTCATGAACCGGACGGACCATATATGTATGGAGAGCTGGCAGACCGGGAGCTGGAGCAGCTGGAGCATTTGCTGAAGCTGGAAAAGCTGGAGGATTATGGGGTATGGCTCCCTGCTTTTGTCTTCGGACGCCTTTCTTCCAAAAAGGACGAGACCGTATCAGGGGCAAAACGGGAGCTGGCAAAGAATCTGCGCGCCCGCGTGAAGGCGATCCTGACCGACCTGGCAGCCCGCTTTTTTACAACTCCCCTGCCCCTTGCAGCAAAGCAGATGGGCGCCTGTGCGGAGGCTGTGGAAACCCTGGTGGATCTGGTCCTGGAATACCGCAGACGCCTGAAGGAACGAAAATGGGCGGATAAACTGGTGGATTTTTCGGACCTGGAGCATTATGCCCTGGAGATCCTTCTGGACAGGGAAGGGGAAGAAGTGCGCCCCAGTCAGGTGGCACTGGAATACAGGCAGCACTTCGCCGAGATCCTCATTGACGAATACCAGGACAGCAATCTGGTACAGGAATATCTCTTGAGCGCCATATCCGGTGAGGAGGATGGAAATTACAACCGCTTTATGGTGGGAGACGTGAAGCAGAGCATCTATAAATTCCGTCTTGCCCGCCCGGAGCTGTTCCTGGAAAAATACGATGCTTACACGGAAGAAGACGGGTCCTGCCAGAGGATCGATCTTTCCAGAAATTTCCGCAGCCGCAGGGAAGTGGTGGATACGGTGAACGGAATTTTCCGGGGTATCATGAGCAGACAGACCGGCGGGATCGATTATGACGACAGGGCGGCTCTTTACGCCGGAGCCTCTTATCCGGAGAATCATGGATGTGAGAGCGAGCTTCTTCTGGTGGAAAAGCCCAGGCAGGAGGATCCGGTCCCGGCTGACTGCTCGGAGGAAAAGGGAGGATCCGGGGAAGAAACGTCCGGGAAAAGTCTGACTGCCAGGCAGGCAGAGGCCCTGGCAATCGCCGCCCGCATTAAGGAACTGATGGACGGCTTCCTGGTGACGGATAAAGAGAGCGGCCAGCTGCGTCCGGTACAGTTTCGGGATATTGTGATCCTGCTGCGCACCGCCAGCGGCTGGGATGAAGAGTTTCAAAAAATCCTGGAGCAGGAAGGGATCCCCACATATATCACATCGAAAACAGGCTATTTTGCCGCATCCGAGGTGCAGGATCTGCTGCAGCTTCTCAGGGTGCTGGATAATCCGAGGCAGGAGATCCCGTTGTTTGGGGTGATGAAATCTTTCTTCGGAGGTTTTTCGGAAGAAGAGATCGCCCTGATCCGAAGCAGGGATAAGGAACGCTGTCTGGCGGAGGTGCTGGAATCTTTGTCAGGAAAAAACTGGGAAGGTTTTGAAGGCGGAGACACTGACAGTGAAAATCCTGACAGTGAAAATCCTGACAGCAGAAATTCTGACAGCGGAAATCCTGAAAGTGAGAATCCCGGCAGTTCTGCAGAAGCGGACGTTTCCCCTGCGCTGCGGGAAAAGATTGCAGGCTTTTTGACAAAGATCCGCCGCTTCCGCAGAATGACTGTCTATATGCCGATTCGGGAACTGCTGCAGCAGATCGCCGGGGAGACAGGATACTTGGATTATGTGACTGCCCTGCCCGCAGGCAGCAAGCGGCGCGCTAACGTGGAAATGCTGTTTACCAAGGCTTCTGATTTTGAGAAAACCAGCTATCACGGTTTGTTTCATTTCGTCCGCTATATAGAGCAGCTGGAAAAATATGATGTGGACTTTGGAGAGGCGGCGCTTCTGGATGAAAATGCCGATGTAGTGCGCATTATGAGCATTCATAAGAGCAAGGGCCTGGAATTTCCCGTTACCTTCGTAAGCGGTCTGTCAAAGCGCTTCAATATGCAGGATACCAGTCAGTCCATGATCGTGGATATGGATATGGGGATCGGCACGGATTATGTGGATGCGGAAAAAAGGATCCGCAACAAAACCCTGCGCCGTCTTGCCCTGGCGCGGAAAATGAGGGAGGACAGCCTGTCCGAGGAACTTCGGGTGTTATATGTTGCCCTGACGCGGCCCAGGGAAAAACTGATCATGACGGGAGTGCTGGAGAATGCGGCCGCAAAATGGGAGGAGCAGCAGTATGGGACGGGATCCCTCCCTTATCCGGATTTTATGGAAAGCGGCTGTTACCTGGATTTCCTGCTGCCTGTGGCAGGGAATGCGGGAGTGGACGTGAGGATCCTGAATGCCGGGGAATTCTCTGTAAATGACCAAAGGGAACAGGTCCGGCTTATGGAAAAGCGCCAGAGACTGCTCCGACCGGAAAAGTATGCGGATCAGAATGCCCTTGCGGGGCTCGGACAGCGCTTTGCGTGGCAGTATCCTTTGGGGATGCTTCGCAGATTATATACCAAGACCACGGTTTCCGAATTGAAATTTGCAGCCCTGGAGGAAAAAGACGAGGCTGCTTTCCATCTATTCGAGGAAAAGGAAATCGTACCTTATATTCCCCGCTTTATGCGCACGAAGGAAGAACCCGGAGGAGCAGCCAGGGGAAATGCTTTCCATAAAGCGATGCAGCTCATAGATTTTCATACTTTGTACAGGGGGATCTTTTCGGAACTGCCACGGGAGAAAAGTGTTTTCCAGGAAGCATTTGGGCGCGGACAGCAGGGGCGTTCCCTTGTTTCCCATGATTCCCATGCTTCCTGTACTTCCCATGCGGTTCTGCGTAAAAATCTGCAGGATCAGCTGGACGCCCTTCTTGCGGCCGGACGATTATCTGAAGAATACAGAAAAACGGTAAATGAGTATAAGATGACTGCCTTTTTCGAATCCGAACTGGCCTGGAGGATGTGGCGCGCCGCCGACAGAGGACAGCTTCACCGGGAGCAGCCTTTTGTCTACGGGGTCAGCGCGGGACGTCTGGATCCGGAATTTCCTGAGGAAGAGACGGTTCTGATCCAGGGGATCGTGGACGCATATTTCATTGAGGAAGGACAGCTGGTGATAGTTGATTACAAAACAGATGCGGTTGAAACGCCCCAGGAGCTTTGGAACCGCTATGAGGTGCAGCTTAAGTATTATGAGGAGGCGCTTTGCAGACTGACGGCTCTTCCCGTGAAGCAGAAGATTTTATATTCCTTCTATCTGGAAAAATGCGTGGAAGGAGTATGAAGCTGAACTGTTGCGCAATCTTTTTCAAAACGCAATATCTTTTTCAAAACGCAATATTCGCATTGAAAGAGAGCTTTAAAAATGGTATAATAACATCATATTTTGCAGGCGGCAGATGAAACGTGCCATGATCATGACGACCATTCAGAAGGGTAAGTTTATAGGCATATGGGGATGTCTGTATCAAAACGGATAGGAATAACTATGCTTACAGATATGCGCAGAAAAGGAAAAGTGCAGAGAAAGGGATCTTTTAAAGGCTGTTCACCATGGCTGGTGTATGGCCTTTTGCTCATTTTACTGTTAAGCGGCTGCGGGGCGCAGGAAGAAGAGGAAACTAAAAATCTGGCGGTGGTGGAGCGGCAGGAGGAACCCCTCCAATATACCCTGGCAGTGGCAGGCTATGGAGATGTGACCCTGACGCAGCAGATCAGGTGCTCTTATCAGGAGATACGGCAGGAGGAGGTTGGTTTCACTGTCAGCGGAAAGGTCGTGTCAGAGGTATACGCGGCGTCAGGCGATCAGGTAAAGAAGGGGCAGCTTCTGGCAGAGCTGGGGGACAGCGGGCAGAATGAACGGATAGAAGAACTGGAGTATCAGATCGCCCGGAACCGGATGCTGTTAGATCAGACACAGCCCATGGAGGATTACGAGATTTCCACTTTATGGCTGCAGTTTCTCTATCGTTCCAGACAGTCCGATGAAGAAAGAGAAAGGCTGGAGGATTCTGTGGATCAGATCCAGAAGCGTTACCGTATTATGCGGGAGGATTATGAGGACGCCATCTATCTGGATGATCTGGAGCTTAAGAGCCTGCAGCAGGAAGTGGCGGAGAGTAAATTATATGCCAGCATGGACGGAACGGTTTCCTGGGTAAAATCGAATCTGAAAGGCTCCGTTTCCGTAGAGGAAGAGCCGGTCATAAGGCTGACAGACAGTTCCGAGTGTCTGTTCGCAGTGGGGGATATGAAATACAGGGACTTGTTTTCAGAAGGGACTCCTGTGAATATGACGATCCCCTACGGTGATGCAAAGGGAGAGTATCAGCTGTTTCCCTACCTTATGGAAAAGTGGGAGGACAGAATGCTTTTTTCTCTGCCGGAGGGCATGGAGATGACGCTGGATGTCGGTACTGCCGGGACCATCAGCATTGTCCTGGACAAGCGGGAGAATGTCCTGATGATCCCCAAAAGATCCGTGCATACTGCGGATGGAAAAACCTTTGTATATACGCTTGGAGAGGACAGTATGCGGGAAGTGAAATGGATAGAAATCGGCCTTTACGGAGATGAAAATGTGGAGGTCTTGTCAGGTCTTGCAGAGGGAGATATGATAATTCAGTGATGAAGGAATACAGGAAGCGGAAAGTGTCCGGGACGGGCAGGAGAAGAGGGCTGCAGGGAATGCGGCGGTACATATGGGACCGGGGAACAGCTTTGTTCCTCTGTTCTGTTTTGCTGCTGTCTCTTTCAGGGTGTGGAGCGCTTCCCGCTTTTTCCGGAAAGGCGGAAGGGAAGGATGGGATCCGGCCAAGGGAGAACAGCGGGGATGAGATAGAGCTGGTGGAGCCTCTGACTTTGCCGGAGGGCTGGGAATCCGTGGAATATCGGAATTTTTATGACGCAGAGGTATATGACGCGGCGGTTTATCCTTATACAGAGGAATATTCCTTCAGCATCGATGTGACTCTGGATCATTTTAATTATTTTCCCGGGGAAAGTGTAAAAAAAGGAGACGCATTGGTTTATGCCGACCTGGAAGGCATTGACGAAGCGATAGAAACCATGGAGGAACAGCTTCTGTCCATGGAGGAGGATTATCTGGAATATAAGTCCGAAGTGGAGGAGAGCCTGGAGGAGCCGGAGGACGAGGTTGAGAGGCTGGAGGATATTTTAAATGCTTATCAGGAGGCGGAGCCTGCGATGTATGAAGCAGCTGCGCCGGCGGAGGTGCCGGTCAGTCCGGGAGACGCTCCGGGCGGGGAAGATACCGGGAATACCGGAGAGAGGACTGTGACGGAAGCGTACAAAAAATGGAAGGACGAATATACCGATTTTGAGGGACAGTATCGGATCCTGGCCCATCAAAATAATGTGGCAAGACTGGAGCTGTCCAACAGGACCGCTTTGTATGAACTGGATCACGCCTATCAGGCAAAAAAGCTGGAAGAACTGAAGGCGCAGCGCAGGAACTATATTCTGACCTCTTCCATGGCGGGAGAAGTGTCAGCCGTCACCCTGAAAGAAGCCGGCAGCCGGATCCCAAAGGCGGAAGCCGTGGTGGCTGTAAGCGATAACAGCCGCAAACTGGTGAAATGTGATTACATCAGCAGCAGTGTCATCCGCAATGCGGAAGAAATTTATGTGGTGGTAAATGGAGCGCGTTATGAGGCGGAGTACCAGCCCTATACCTCTGCGGAGTATTCTGCCCTTTCTTCCCGGGGAGAAACCGCTGTGTCCACTTTTAAGCTGGCAGAGGATGCGGATGTGTCCATTGGGGATTATGCGGTGGTTGTGGTTTTGAAAAAAGGGAAAAAAGGGGTGCTTTCTGTCCCTAATGAGGCCATACATAGAGAAGGGTCGGAAAAGTATGTGTATTTGCGCGGAAATGACGGAAAAGAGATGGTTTGTGTTGAAACCGGCATGAGCGATGGGGCTTATACGGAGATCACATCCGGCCTTACGGAAGGAGATCAGGTGCTGGTGTCCAATCCGACGACCGCCGGGACAGGGCGTCTGACCCTGGAAAAAACCACCTACAGCAGCCATTATAACGGGAACGGAAGTTTTTATTATCCGGAAATTTACCAGATAGAGAATCCTGTCGCTTATGGGACCGCTCACTTTGTGGATTACGAAGTGGAGCTTTATCAATATGTGAAAAAGGGAGATACCATTGCCACCATTTATGTGGAGGGAGATCAGATCGCCCTGACAAGATATCAGCTGCAGCTCACCCGCTTAAAGGAGCGGCTGGCAGAGTGGCTGGAGGAAAACGGGGAGGCTGACCCGAAGGATCTGGAGGACCGTCAGGAACCTATCAGAGAACTGGAAGAGCTGATCTCGGAAATAAACCGGGATTATGCCGCCGTAAAGATCACTGCCCCCCAGAGCGGGATCGTTACGCAGCTTGCCGATCATAAGGAAAAGGACGAGCTGCGGAAAGAAGAGGTCCTGGGGCAGATCGCGGACGCAAATAACTGTTATGTGGTCGTGGAAGGCAGCGATATGCTGTACTATGGAAATCAGGTCACGGTATATTATCAGGACCGGGAGGGTCAGGAAAAAGAAGTAGAGGGAAAGGTTGTAAATCTGTCTGGAGACGGCGTCGGCAACGCCCTGAGGACCAGCTATGCCCTGATCCAGATCCCTCCGGATGTGGCGGGAGAAATGACCGCCAGCGCCATGCAGGGGGACTTCTGGAACCGTCAGGGATTATTCCGTGTGGTGACCGAGGCGCGGAAGATGGAAAACGTGATACTGGTGCCCAGGAAGGCGGTCAAAACCATTCAGCTGGTTCCCTACGTTCAGACGGCGGGACCGGATGGGAGAATCGTGGCACGGACCTTCCTTGCAGGGGGCAGTGACCGGGATTATTATTGGATAGTGGATGGACTGTCAGAAGGGGAGGAATTATGCTTGGAGTGATGTTTCAAAAGCTGTGGCATAAGAAATGGATGAGCATTTGCCTTGTGACAGGGATCCTTCTTCTCATCGCCACCGCTATCAGTTTCCCCATGTATCGGAGCGCTGCCCTTGACCGGCTGGTACAGGATGAATTTGACCAGTATCTTTCCCAGACAGGCGAATGGCCTGCCATGAACACCCTGACCTTCTATTATAAGAAGGAAGAAGGGGTGGAAACCTTAAAGCGGATGAATGAGCTTCTGGAGAAGATCCATAAGGAGATGGGCGTTGAGGATAAGGAAACCATCACTTATTTCTGCACCACGAGGACCGCGGTTCATTCCACCATGGAGCGGGATGATATTTCAGATCAGGAATTACGGGTGGCGTCCATGTCGGGGATAGAAGATCATATTTCTCTTCTCGCGGGGGAAATGTATTCGGAATCGGGTTTTTCACAGGACGGATGCCTGGAAGCTCTGATCAGTCAGTCCTGTCTGGTGAAATCCCGCCTTCTGCTGGGAGAAACGGTGGAATGTTATTCTCTGTGGGATCAGAAGGGTGAAAATCTCCGGATAAAAATTGTGGGTATTTACCAGGCGTCAGATCCTCAGGATACCTATTGGCAGATCACGCCGGAATCCATGAGCGATATCTGCCTGATCAGAAGATCTGCCTTTAACAGCCTGTTCCTGGAAGAGCAGGAAGGCAAGTACAACCTGACCTGTTCCTTTTTCCCTATGTGGGAGTACCGCGGACTGCGGGCGGACCAGGTGGGACATATTCAGGAATATACCAGGTATTTAAGGGAGGACAGCCCCTACCGGAACAACATAAAGGAGAGTCCCTATTCTTCCATTCTGGAGTCCTACAGTTCAAAGGCACTCCGGATCAATGTTTCCCTGTTTTTGCTGCAGATCCCGGTGTGGATCCTGCTGGGGGCGTTTCTGTTCATGATATCCACTCAGATGTATGATGTGGAACGAAATGAGATTTCTGTGATGAAAAGCAGAGGAAGCTCGGGAATCCAGATCTTTCTGCTGTATCTTTACCAAAGCATCTTTCTGACCCTGGTGGGACTTGCGGGAGGAATCCCTCTGGGAGGGCTTTTCGCAAGGGCGCTGGGAGCCGCCGGCAGCTTCCTGGAATTTGAACGGCACAGGGTGCTGCATGTATCCTATACGAAGGAGACGGTTATCTACGGCGTCATAGCGGCGCTGTGCTGTATCCTGATGATCACCCTGCCTGCGGTTAAGCACAGCAGGCTGTCCATCGTAAATTTGAAGCAGCAGAAGGCGGGACGCAAAAGATCCTGGTGGGAAAAAAGTTTTCTGGATCTTATCTGTCTGGCGATTTCCATATATGGTTATTATACCTTTGCCAGCCGCCCAGAGCTCATAGAGGCCAGCGTGCTTCAGGGAGTGCCGATGGAGCCCCTTTTGTATATCAGCTCATCCCTGTTCATTGTGGGGGCTGGGCTGCTGCTTCTCAGGCTCCACCCTCTCCTGATCCATCTGGTATACCTGGCAGGAAGGCGTTTCTGGGGACCGGCTTCTTACATTTCCTTTATGGAAAATCGTAAAAACGGCAGAAAGCAGCAGTTTATCATGCTGTTTTTGATCCTCTCGATCTCCCTTGGGATCTTTCACTCCACCACTGCCAGAACCATTCTGCAGAATGCCAGGGAAAACGCTTCTTATCTGGCGGCGGCGGATCTGATCGTGAAGGAGGTCTGGAGAAACAATTCCTCCCTGGTCATGGAGGGGGAGGCCAGCGAGCTGCGCTATTATGAACCGGACTACGCCAAATACGGAAGGCTGGACTGCGCTGATTCCTACACAAAGGTGGTATATGATACGGGGGCGACGGCGTCGGTGAATCAGGCGACTCAGAGGATCACGCTGATGGGGATCCACACGAAGGAATTCGGAGAGATCACGGACTTGTCCTCTGATTTTCTGGATGCTCCTTACCGTACTTATCTGAACCGGCTGGCGGTGGAACCGGAGGGGATCCTGGTTTCTTCCGGCTTCCGGGATGTGCTGGGCTGTCAGATCGGAGATACCTTTACTTTTTACGACAAGGACAGAAATGCCATGAGGGGGACCATCGTGGATTTCGTGGACTATTGGCCCGGTTTTACCAATGAGATTTCCTGGGTCGCTCCGAATGGAAATGTCAGCTCCATCCCTCAGTACCTGGTGATCGCCAATATCGGAACCCTCACCAGCAAATGGGGCGTCGTGCCCTATGAGGTGTGGATCGGAGTGAAGGATGGAGCAGGAACGGACAGCTTTTATAAGTGGCTGGAGGATGAGGATGTAAAACTGGAAAAATATGTGGACAGACAGAGTGAAATAGAAGCGGTGGAGGAAGATCCCCTGCTGCAGGGCACCAACGGTATCCTGACGATGGGTTTCCTGGTAATGATGCTTTTATGCGCCACCGGGTACCTGATTTACTGGATATTATCCATACGCTCCAGAGAGATGCTTTTCGGGATATTCAGGGCGGACGGCATGCACCGGGGAGAGATTTTCCATATGCTGATCAATGAGCAGATCTTCTGCGGCGGCTTTTCGGTGCTGGTGGGAACGGTCATCGGGTATGCGGCTTCTAGGCTGTTTGTTCCGATCCTCCAGCTTGCGTACGCGGCCTCCGATCAGGTACTGCCCCTGCGCCTCATTACCCAGAGCCAGGACATGGTCAGGCTGTATCTGGTCATAACCGCAGTCATGGTGGTCTGCCTGTTTGTGCTGGTGATCCTGATACGGAAGATGGATATTACAAAGGCTTTGAAGCTTGGGGAGGAATAGGACTTGCCCAGAGGCTTTGAAGCATGGGGAAGAATAGGACTGATACAGAGGTGAGAGGATGAAAAAAAAGGAAATTTACACAGGTTCATCTATTGAGATCGAACATGTCGGAAGATCATTTCCGGTAGCAGGAGGCTTTTTTGAAGCCCTGAAGGATATTCATGTGACGATTCCGGAAGGGAAGCTGACGATCCTGAAGGGCAGGTCGGGATCCGGGAAAACAACGCTTTTAAATATCATCGGAGCCCTGGACGCGCCCACCAAAGGTAAGGTGTTGATCGGGGGACAGGATATAAGCGGCATGAGTGAGAAGGCAAGGGACGATCTGCGCAGGAAGCAGATGGGCTTTGTGTTCCAGGCGGTTTCTCTGATCCCGTCTCTGAATGCTTATCAAAATGTAGAATTTTCCCTGAGGCTGGCCGGTATCCGGGAAGACCGGAAAAAGCGGGTGGAGGAATGCCTGAAAATGGTGGGGCTCGGAAACCGTATGAACCATATGCCGGCTGAAATGTCCGGCGGCGAGCAGCAGAGGGTGGCGATCGCCAGGGCCATTGCCCACAGACCGAAGATCATTCTGGCGGATGAACCTACGGCGGAGCTGGACAGCGCCATGGCGGCGGAGGTGACCAGGCTTTTAGGAGAGCTGACCAGAAAAGAAGGGGTGACCATTGTCATGACCACCCATGATACCGGTCTTATGGACGCCGGGGATATGATCATCGAACTGGAAAACGGAACTCAGGCGGCGGTCACCTATCGGGAAGACGCCAAAGCGGCGGAAGGAGACGGCTTGGATCGTGCGGCGAAGGACGTGAAAGATCAGATGCAGAAGGAGAAGAAAATCCATGGCTGATATTATGGTACAGGCGGACGGTTTGGTGAAAATCTATAAATCCAAGCTGACAGAGGTGCTGGCGCTGCAGGGGCTGGATCTCACCATAGAGACAGGAGAGCTGACCGCTATCATCGGCAACAGCGGAAGCGGAAAATCCACCTTTTTAAATATGATCGGAGGGCTGGACAAACCCAGCGCGGGCTCCCTGGTGGTGGACGGCAAGAATCTGTTCACCATGACAAAGAAGGAATTGACTGAATATAAGCGGGATACAGTGGGTTTTGTCTGGCAGAATAACGCCAGAAACCTCCTTCCCTATCTGTCGGCTTTTGAAAACATTATGATGCCCATGCATCTGGCTCATGAAAAGCACCGTAAGGAGAAAGCGACAGAACTTCTGGAGCTGGTGGGCCTGTCTTCCAAAAAGCACAGCCGGCTGAACACCTTATCCGGAGGGGAGCAGCAGAGAATCGCCATAGCCATCGCTCTGGCCAATTCACCCAAGCTGCTTTTGGCGGATGAACCTACCGGAAGCGTGGACGCCCAGACTGCCAACTATATTTTTGATATTTTCAGGGAATTGAACGGGCAGGGGCAGACGGTTCTCATCGTAACCCACGATATCGCATTGTCCAAGAAGGTGAAGCGAGTGGTGGCCATCCGCGACGGCAAGATCAGCAGCGAGCGGATCCTGCGGGAGAGCTATGCGGAGAGGCTGAAGGAGAGCAATATTGACTGGCGCAGGGAGGATACCCAGGAGGAATACGCGATCCTGGATAAGGCCGGCAGGCTGCAGATCCCGAAGGAGATGCTGCAGGAGATGGGGCTGAAGGATCAGAAGATCCGGGTAGAGTTCCAGGACGGCAAGGTGGTGCTGTCCGTGCCGGAAGAGGAGAAGGAAAAAGAGAAAGAAAAAGAGAAAGAGAAGGAAAAAGAAGAAGAGAAGGCAGGAGCGGAAAAATAAGATGAAAAAGATTCTGGAGGTTTGTGTGGACTCGGTGGAGTCCGCCAGAAACGCAGCGGCAGGCGGGGCAGACCGGCTTGAATTGTGCGCGGATCTGGTAGTGGGCGGAGTAACCCCCAGCCTTGCGTTGTATGAACGGGTCCGGGAAGTGGTGGAGATTCCTGTGCATGTGCTGTTAAGACCGAGATTTGGGGATTTCCTGTATGGGCAGGAGGATTTTGAGGTATTAAAAAGGCAGGCCCGCAGTTTCCGGGAAGCGGGAGCCGATGCGCTGGTGATCGGATGCCTTACAAGGGCCGGAGAACTGGATATGGAACAGATGAAAGCGTTGATGGAGACAGCAGGGGACAAGCCTGTGACCCTCCACAGAGCTTTTGATATGTGTGCGGATCAGGAAAAGGCGCTGGAAGCTGCCAGAAACTTAGGAGTGCGTACAATACTTACTTCCGGCGGCTATGCTTCCGCCCTGGCGGGAGCGGAGGTCCTGAAAAGGCTTCAGGAGCTTTCCGGGGAAGTGGAGATCATGGCCGGGGCGGGGATCGGCGCCGGGGCGATCCGGGAGCTCTATGAAAAAACTGGGATCACTTCTTATCATATGTCCGGGAAAAAGGTGCTGGAGAGCGCCATGGAATACCGCAATCCCCGGGTGAACATGGGACTTCCCCAGCTGTCGGAATATGAGATCTGGCAGACGGATGAAGAGGCGGTGCGTCTGGCGAAGGAGACGCTGGAGGAGATGGATCATTGTGGGGAATAGGGTGAGCTGCGCTTTCACCGCTTCGCCGGGCATTTCCCGGAAGATTTGGGACGGCATGGAGGTGGAAGTGATCCGCAGCAGCAGAAAGACGATATCTCTGGAAATCATTCCGGGAGGAGGGCTCCGAGTCCGGGCTCCCTATCGTATGACACAAAGGCAGATCGTCGCTTTTGTGGAGGAAAAGCGAGACTGGATCGAAAAGCACAGGAAGATTGCGGCGGAGAGACAGGCAAGAAAAGAACAGGCGGAGCGTCTGACCCCTGAGGAACTCAGGGCGCTTGCGGACCAGGCTCTTAAGGTGCTGCCTTCCAGGGCGGCGTTTTTTGCACTCATGGTCGGAGTGGATTATGGGAGGATCACCATCCGGAATCAAAGGACGCGCTGGGGCAGCTGCAGCAGCAAAGGAAACCTGAATTTTAACTGTCTTTTGATGCTGGCGCCGCCGGAGATCCAGGATTATGTGGTGGTGCATGAGCTTTGCCACCGGAAGGAAATGAACCATTCCGCCAGGTTCTGGGCGGAGGTGGGAAAGGTGCTGCCGGATTACCGTGAGCGGGAAAAATGGCTTAAGAACAATGGACCGATATTGATGGCGAGGATGGGGATGTAGGCAGAATGGCGGAGAACGGAGAGGTTTTCTTCCGTCTGCCTTTTCGCATATTTACCAGTCCCTCAGCATAAGATGTAAAAATAAGTTCTGAGGGGTTTTCTTTTGAAGGATTATATAGAAGAGCGGGCCGTGAGCATCGCCAATTATATCATCGAGTGCAATGCCACCGTGCGGCAGACGGCGAAGGCATTTGGAGTGAGCAAGAGTACGGTACACACTGTAGTGACGAACCAGACATCGCCAAAAGCTGGCATTTTCAAAATGGCCTGGATTGATTTTACGTCAACCAGGTCTTTTTTTGCGTAAAAACGTTCATTTGTCCGATAAAATGCCAAGTTTTTTCAAAAAATCCCTTGACTTTTTCCCTGTTTTGAGTGACGAATAGGAGACCAAAACAAACCCTTGGAAGGGTGGGAATAAAGGAGGGATTTTTACGATGAATCGTAGCAATGCGCCAGTGACCGTGAGTACCTTGAAGAAGTGGTGGGACACGGGGACGCTCAAGTGTACGCTGCCGTTCCAGCGGCGTTCGGGGATGTGGGGTAGCATCACGAAGGGGAACTTCATATGGAGCGTGCTGTCGGACACCTATGTGTTCCCCATCATCCTCTTGAAGGACAAAGTCGAGTCTGGGGAGGGTGAGAAGAACGCCTACAAGTATGAGATTTTGGATGGCCAGCAGAGGCTCACCACCCTCTTCGATTTCATGGACGGGAGGCTCCAGCTGCATTCTGCGACGCCCCAGGTGGAAATTGACGGTAAGGTAAACCTGCTTGCCGGGTGTTTCTTCTCTGACCTGTCGGAGGAATGCCAGGAGGTTATAAGGGGGTACCGCTTCTCCATCCAGTGCCTGGAGGACTACACAATCGAGGAGGTGGAAAGGCTCTTCTTCAACATGAATTCGGGGGTAGCCCTGAGCGCAATCCAGAAGGCGAAGCCCAAGATGGGCACCGCCCTCAGCTCATTCTATGACAGGCTCCTTCAGGGGCCGTTCTTCACCCAGGCGATCAACATCACCGAGGCACAGGCACGGAGGGAGGATGACCTTCTGATGCTGCTCCAGGTTGCGCTCCTGTTGGACAATATGGAGGGGCGTTACGAGTACAAGAACATTTCTGCGGCCAGTTGCCTTGCGTATGCCGCCGGGTTGAGGGAAAGTGCGACCAAGGAGCAGAACGAGGTGCTGTCAGACCTGGTGGCGTACCTTGATGACTGCTTCCGTGTGCAGAACAAGTTCTTGAAGAAGAACAACGTCTGCATCGTTGGGGTATGCGCCCGCATCGCCATGCAGGAGGGCGTGGAGCCGGGGGCATTCCGTGCGTTCGTGAACGACTTTGCCAGCGGGGTGCATTACGAGTATGACGGGGCGAGCGGCTCTGGGAATATCAAAGCCCCGAAGGTTCAGATGAGGCTCCGTGCCATGTTCTTTGAAATGTGCAAGTACTTCAAGTGGGAACCGTCAGTGGTGCGCAGGCCGTTCAGTGAGGAGGTGAACCTGTACGAAGGGGTATACGCTTCCCTTGCTCCACAATTACAGGAAATTGGGGAAGATGAGCCCGAGGAGGCCGAGGAGGGCTGATTGGTATGGAAAGGATAATGGCATACGTCCTTCGGGTTGACGAAGGGGCGCATTACAGGGGGTACTTCGAGACCCTGGGGAACGATCTCCATGTTCTCCAGGGGCGTGTCGGGGGGCGGATTGACGTTTTTCCGCTCTCCGGGGAGCTTCTCGTCATAGCCAGTGACGAGGGTATGCTGCAAGGCAGGCCGCCGAACCGCATGGTGCTGCGGGATGGCAGGGCAGTCACCGTCCTGTTTGGCGACCTGCTGGTGGTGCGCAGCAGGGGCGAGGAATTCGCCAGTGTGTACGTGTCGGACAAGGAATTTATCGAGGCTTCCCTCGTTCCAGCCGTTTGTATCGGTGGGCGTTATTATGTGTCGCATGAGCCCTTGGAAGACTGGGGCGAGGGGGTATAAGGGGGTCTTTTCGCCCCCTTTTTTAGTATTTTTCGAAGCCTTTTTCACCGGACATATCGACAGTTGTCACGATTCGTTCGGTGGCGTTCCAAAATTTAATATCGGTGAAATAAAAGCCAGATCCATCAAAAAGTTCGTCTATCTTTTGTTTTATTTCTGGTTTGTTTACGCGGCAAAAGTAAATGAAATTGACCTTATCAGATCGATTTTCTTTCATTAAATCTGCCAGAATTTTATGGTCATTGTCCGTAAATTTGCCGACTCTTTTATTGTTTCTGTTGACACCATAATCCCTGGCGCCATGATACGGTGGATCCAGGAAAATCAACATTTTCTCGCCGTAATGCTCAGTCAAAATTGTTCTCAGGAAGGGGGTGGATTTCCCCAGATGGGTGTCGAAATGCTGAATTTTTTCACTCAATCGGAGGATTCTGCAAGCGTATTTTGCAACGTTGAAGCTTTTGTAAAAGTTGTCCTCTTCCGTGCGGCAGGATGTCTCCGAGAGGAAGATGAATTCGGCGGCGGCGGTCACGTCATTCATTCTTTTGCAGCTATGATGCCCCTTTATCTCGTCAAAAGTTTCTTGATTCTGGGGTATGGCCATTAGCTCCAGTGCCAGTTCCGTGGGATATTTTTGAATGACATCGATGAGGTTGATGGTATCATTTTCAGCGTCATTCACAATTGTTTTGCTGGCATTTTCCCGCAGAGCCGTGCAGCCCAGCGTGCCGCAAAAAGCGTCGACATTCAAGTCAATGTTCCCAAGTTTTTGACAAATTCTGTTGATCTCATATTGGAACTCATCCCGCCATTTGTTGCCATATCTGGGCAAGACCTTGTAAAATATCTGGAGGTCTTTCGTCAGGGGTATCTCAGTCATATCCACTGGCATAAAGGTTGCTATGAAAAGCAATTTTCGGAGGCGATCTTCCCATTTTTTTCCAGGATATTTCATAATTTTTTCCTTAACCTCTGGGTAAAACCTGAAAGATATTTTTTGCCGCCCGAAGGTTCTTTCATTAATGTAATCCAGGATATCAGGGGGTATGTTATTCCCTTTTTTGAAGGCAGAGCAAAGGAATAGAGCAGCCTTTTTTTCCTTTTCCGAGTCATCATTTGCTCTGCGAAAATCTGAAAGAGTTGACCAAAGATTTCCTTTTGCAGCCTCAATCTGGCACATTGACAGGACGATGGCTCCCCCGATTTTTGCGGAAAGATTACCCCCAGGCATTTGCACAATCTCACTGAGGAAGGTGTCTGACACCCTAATGTTTTGCATAACATCGCGATTTTTCATTTTTTACCTCCATTTTTTTAAATTCTGTAAAGAGTAATCTCAAATGACGTCATCTGCAGGATGACTGACCAAGATGTGGCGGCATATTAGAAAAATTTTTGTAAAATGACTGAGTACCCGCCCCCTGATCCCAGTGGAGGCACAGACTGACACAATTCGAGGCTGATTGAGGTAAAAATTGGGGAAACGGAGGTGAGATTTCACGCCGACTTAAGGTGGCTTAAACGCCTTCTGGGGTACTGCCCCACCCGACTGAGACACCGATAGAAATGAATTGTTTAATCAAGGAAAAAATCAAAGGTCTGCCCCACCCGACTCATGTGCTTGCAAAGCCATCTTAAGAGCCGCTTTCGTATCTTGGAGGCAGGCCACGCCAACTAAAGCTTTTGGTCGCATCCTTAGTTGCCGAACCGCCGACTGAGGTAAAAGTGCAGGCCATCTCCCGGGGTATCCATCGCCATATGGCGGGGTATCTGGAAGGTGGCCTGTTGGCATGAGGTGGAATAAAATTGTTGGGAGTCGCACTTATTTGTTTTCATTCTGACTGAACTGTTTTCATCTGAACTGAACTGTTCCAATCTGAACTGAATCGTTTTGATCTGGACTGATTTCTAAGGGCGAACTGAATTGTTCGGAGTCTGACTGATTTGTTTTCATTCTGACTGAATCGTTTTGATTTCGACTGAATTGTTTTGAGGTAAACTGAAGTTGTTCGCATCTGCACTGAATTGTTTTCAGTTAAACTGATGTTGTTCCAAGGTAAACTGAAATCGTTGGCATCTGAACTGAATCGTTTTCAGTTAAACTGATGTTGTTCCAAGGCGAACTGAAATCGTTCGCATTCAAACTGATCTGTTTTCAGTTAAACTGATGCCGTTTTCAGTCTGTTTTCTCCAGGTTTCATTTTCCAGCCACTTTTGGTAAGTGTGCGGGGGCGTTCCGCAGCCCCTTCGCCGCCCCGTACCCATGCCCCCGCCACGCCCATGTAAGGAGCCCCTTGTGGCACCCAACCCAGGGGGTATGCGGACACAGTTTTCACCCCCAGTCACCCTGTAAAAATACCTAAAAAATTCCAGGAAAATCGCCGTTTTGTGCCTGAAAACGGCCAGTCTGGCACCCATCCTAAGATGCCCCAATTTGATGTGGTTTTTTGGATGCCACCGAAAAAGTGATGGCAAAAAGTGATGTGGTTTTTGCGAAAATCCCCAACAAATTTCCCAACGCCTATTGTTTTTTGCCTATTTTTCGGGCTTTTTACCCCGCCCTGGAGAAAAAGGAAAAGCAAAAAATTGATGGGGGAATCGGCGTTTTCGCCCCTTTTTGGCGTTCCTGGGGGTATTTTTCCGCCGTGTCAGGTTGGGGAAGCACCCAAGGGGGGGGCGAAATCGTGCGAGTCACGGTAACAGAGTAAGGTCTTTTTACGGCCACCTCATGCGGGATTAACCTCTATGTCCGGCGAGGAAAAGCTACCCTTTGTTTGAAGCCCCCAGTGGGGTATGGTGAACGGCTTTTCAAAACCAGGATATTCGTTGAGTGCCTGTTTTACGTTATAAGGAGGTGATGAAGATGGGTTAGGACAGTTATTTTTTGTAAGTGTTTTCATTTTGTTTTTATCGAGAAAGGAGAGAATGTTTTTATGAGAAACGTATCAAGGTTCTTGGCCTTTTTCCTTGTTCTAGTACTGCTGGTAAGCCAGTTCCTCACTGGCTCCGACAGCGTGTTCGCAATGGAGGAAGGCAGCCCCGTGTCGGGCGGTGACGCTCCCCTGTCCGTGTCAGGCGGCGACAGCGTTCCCATGCCCGCTTCAAACGGGGTAGGGACTCCCCCGGCCATGTCAAACGGGGATCCAGATGTGTATTATGACGTCACGCTTGACCCAGTTGATGGTCTGGGCGTGAGCGAGACAGATTTGAGGGTAAAGGCTGGCGAAAGCGCAACCCTTCCCACTCCCACCAAGGAGGGGTATGAGTTCAAGGGGTGGAAGGACGAGGCCAGCGGGGAGGTTTATTTTGACAGTTTCGTGCCGGAGGGCGGCGTGACGCTGAAGGCGCAGTGGGAGGTGCAGAAGTTCACCCTCACGTTTGACGTGAACGGCGGAGATGGCGCAAACCAGGAGATTGAGGTGGAATACAACACCGCCATCCCCAAGGAACAGGTGACCAAGCCAACCCGCCCCGGCTATGAGTTCGCCTACTGGTCGACAGACCAGGGCGAAACTTATAATTCCCATGCGGACGGTGACGGTGACTGCTTCATCGACACCATGTGGGATCGTTATTCCAACCACATCAAGGAAGACGTCACCTATTACGCAGTCTGGCGCAAGGTATCTGGCTTCACCGTGAGGGATCACTTTATGAACCTCCAGGGCGAGGAGATCTTGACCTTGACGAGGCCAACGGAGCTGGTTGCGCAGGATGAGCGGGCGGAGTGCCCTGAAGCCCTTGGCAGTGTCTTTGACCCTTTTAATGTTGGCGTGTATTGGAGCCAGAATCAGACCCTGGAAGGTGATCTTGCGGCTTGGCTTGAAACCCAGGACATCTCAGCCCTTGGGGTATCCGAAAACATGATAAAGTGGCAATACCTCCTGTATCGTGTCGACTACAACATCACCCATGTGCGTAACGGGCGCAACGAGACGGTGTCAGGTTCCATGTCAGAGCCTGAAAAGCACGCAACCGAGTTCTACCTCGGGGTGAAGGAGTGGTGGATTGGTGACGGGTATCTGGCGGACGATTCCACTTTGGACTACTACTACATCAAGATTCCCGCAAGTGAGTACAAGATAGGGCTTCACTTTGGCAGTCTGGTGGACGGTGAGTACGTGGAAAGCGCAGCCAGGGGGTATGGCCAGGGTTATGGCCAGGTTGCCCCATATTTTGAACCTATCAAGTACAACCAAAAATTTTCTGATGAAGGCGGCTATGAATGGGGTAACAACACCTATAGCATCTATAAAGTCGAGTACAAAGGCCATACTTTCGACACGCTGCATCAGGAGAGTGACAAGGTTGCGCCAGACTTTGGCGCCCCTTTGAGGGACAAGACTTTCACCATTGAGTTTCCCGAGGAAGTGAAGGATGGCGAGGTCAGGAGCGCAGATTTATACAAAGACCCCGATGGGAACATCTTGTACTGCATAGGGGAAACCAGGTTCGACGTTTATCTAATGAGGAACAACTACAAAGTGACCCTAGACGTAAACGGCGGAGATCCCCTTGATGAAAGCGAGTTGTGTGGTAGGCCTGGCGAGAGCGTAAAGCTTCCCACGCCGACAAAGAAGGGGTATGATTTCGAAGGTTGGAAGGACGAGGCGACTGGCGGCCTGTACACGGACAGTTACAAGGTCGCAGGAAAGGACGTGACCCTCAAGGCGCAGTGGAAGGCGAAGGAGTTGACCCTCACGGTGGACATGGACGGGGGATTCGTGAACTATCAGAAGCAGTCCTACAGTAATGTCGAGATAAAGGTTCCTTACGGGTGCAGCTTACTGCTGGATAGAGCTGGCATCGCTGTTAACTTTTCCTTTGTGGCAACTAATCCTAGACATGGTTCATTTCCAATGTTAGGTTGGTTTGTAAACGGCGAGCCACAGTCCTTTGGCTATACGTTTGTGATGACGGAGGACATGACGATCAAGGCGCAGTGGGATACGAGGATGGTAACCCTCACCTTGGACATGGACGGGGGTACAGTGACCTGCAACCTTCCCGACCAGGGGTATCCCAAAGGTGAGTATGGCAAGGTAGAGGTAAAAATACCTTATGGAAAGCGAGTGAGTTTGGCGGAAAGCTATATCACTGCCAATTACAATAGTGTGGCAACCAACCCCAAGAAGGATGACTTGCGTTTGACAGGCTGGATTGTGAACGGCGAGCAGAAGCCTGCAAGTTACGGCTTTGAAATGACAGAGGACACAACTGTCAAGGCCATTTTTGAAAAGATGTACTCAGTCATGTTTAGTAGGTATGCTTATGGAGGCCGCACAGAGTGGTATCGCCCCGGCGAAAAGGTGGAATACACCGATGTAAGCTGGGCGGAGAGAATGTCAGACTTCCCCGGCTGGGTGGAGAAGTCCACTGGTAAATTCTATGCAACCGCCGTGGGGTATGAGGTGACCCATGACGAGGTAATGTTGTTTAAAACCGTGTATGACAGCCTTTACCATGACAACACCCTGTATTTCAACGTCACCTTGGATCCCGATGGCGGACAGGGGGTAACGGATTCCAGCCTGAAGGTTGAGGAAGGTGATTCAGTCGAGCTTCCCACCCCCACCAAGGAGGGCTTCGAGTTCAAGGGTTGGAAGGATGAGGCCAGTGGAAAGGTCTACGAGGGAAGTTTTACCCCTGAGAATGACGTTGTATTGAAGGCGCAGTGGGCGGAGCAGGAGTACACGGTGACGTTTGACGTTGCCGGGGGTAACCCCCTTGAGAACCCCGTGCTGAAGTGCAGGTACGGCGAGGAAATCCAGCTGCCCACCCCGACGCATGACGGGGACGTCATGTTCATGTTCTGGCGGGCATCCGAGAAGGTGTCTTTCACCAATAGCGGCTCCCATGGTCACAATGGTTCCCTCACGGATTTCAGGCTGGTGTACACCGTGACAGGGGACGTCACCCTGTACGCCATCTGGTCGCCCACTGCCACGGTGGAGGCGGCTGGCGGCACAATCCCGAAGGGGTATTATGATTCTTATTCGGGGGACAAGGCCGTGAAGCGGCTGGTTGATTTTATTGGTAGTGTGGACACTTTGGATGACGCCGATTCATATGACGTGAAGACTGAAAGGGGAGTGCTCTCCGACGCGAGGTATGATTATTGTTCGGTGGTTCAGACCTATGGTGTCGGCCCGCAGGCTCCCACACGTGAGGGGTACGTCTTTGACGGTTGGGAGGTCGGTGCCCCCGGAGTTGGAAACGGTTACTTCTACAATCCGGAGGTCAACGCAAACTTCCGCACGGTGTACTGGGAGTTTCCCCCTTCGCCGTATCATTTCGGTGCGGAGGATGCGAAGAAGATTGAGGAATATGCGGTGGCGAACTCCTTCGTTGTAAGGGCGACCTGGAAGAAGGAGAACCCGCCAGTCACTCCGAGCAATCCGCCGGAGCCCAGCGGGTCAGGTGACGAGGAGGACGGGCCAGGTACCACTCCCACCACTCCCACCGAGCCGAGTAAGCCAGGTGATGAAGGGGGTACGCCAGGAGGCACCACTCCCACCACTCCAACCGAGCCCAGTAAGCCAGGTGACGAAGGAAGTACCACTCCCACCGAGCCGAGTAAGCCAGGTGATGAAGGGGGTACTACTCCAACTGAGCCCAGCAAGCCCAGTGATGAAGGAAGCCAGCCAGGCACCACTCCAACCGAGCCCAGCGGGTCAGGTGATGAAGGAAGTACCACTCCCGCCGCCCCGGAAGACGAGGGAAAAACGGTGTTCCATGTGAACCTCGACCCTAATGGCGGTTCAGGGGTAGTTGACACGTCCTTGGACGTGGAAGGCGGCGGCTCTGCAACGCTCCCCACCCCCGCCCGTGAAGGGTACGTTTTCGTCGGCTGGGAGGACGAGGCGACTGGACGCTCATACTTCAACGGCTTCACCCCGGATGGCGACGTCACCCTCAAGGCAAAGTGGGTGAAGGAAAGGAACGGGCGTTTGACCGAGGATTTTGCACGGAGGTATAAGGTATCCCTCGATGTGAACGGCGGCGACCCGCTTGCGCAGTCGGAGTACTGGGCGGAGGAAGGCGACGTAATCGAGCTGCCGACCCCGCAGCGTAAGGGGTATCTCTTCGGCGGCTGGAGCTTGGATGGCGGGGATTGCGGCACTTCCTACACCGTGCCGGGAGCCAGCGTCACCCTGAAGGCTGTTTGGACGTATGAGGAGCCGAAGATGGGCTATTACGATGAGGATGCGCTTCCCTTTGTCCTTGCGCTCGTATTGATCTTCATTATCTTTTTTGGACGCAGGCGGTAAAGGGGGACACATGAGGGGGCTGCTCCGGCGGCCCCTTCTTTTTAAAGGAATTTAAAGGAGGCTTGGCATGGGAAAGGTGCTTAAGAAAAACAAAAGGTATTTTTTGGCAGCCGCAGTTGTGTTCGTGTCGATTGCCCTCGTTGTCGGAATTTTCTACCACGTCGGGATGTATGCGGACTCGAAGGTGAATGTCCTTCTGATCGGGGTGGACAAGGTGGAGCCCATGGGCCAGAGGGATGGTGAGACAAATTCCGTTGGCCAGGCGGACTTCCTGGCGGTGGCATCGCTCGACACGGGCACAGGGGAGGCGGTGGTTGTGTCCATCCCGAGGGACACGCTGGTGATGCTGGAGAAGTACAGCGCAAAGGGAACGTACCTCGGGCAGGAGGAAGGCCAGCTTTGCCTTCAGTATGCGATGGGTGACGGTGAAGGCTTCTCCTGCAGGCTGGTGGAGGCCCAGGTCGAGGGGCTTCTCGGGGTACGCCTGGATGGCTACGTGGCGGCAAACATCCAGGCTTTGTATACGTTAAACCAGTATTTAGGGGGAGTAGTCGTCCACATGGACGAGGACTATACATACGCCCTGTCAGAATTTGAAGAGGGGGCTGATGTTGAAATGAATGACTACAGATTGAAGGCTTTCTTGAGGTACAGGGACAAAGGCCGCCTGGACGGGTCTGTGGACAGGATGGGGCGCATCGGCACGTTCATGGAGGCCATGTACGGGAGGCTCAGGGAGGTGCTGGGGAGTTCCCCCTTCAAGGCGCTTGGCCTGTGGAAGGCGCTGGAAGGCGACGTATGCACGGACTTGGGGGTACTGGATGCGCTGTCAGTCATGCCGTTCCTTGGGAAGTGTGCGTTGGATGATGGGAGTTTCGTGGCGTTGGATGGAAGTTACTGGGATTTGGATGGCCATATCGCCTTTACGCCCAGTGTGGAGTCTTTGGAGGCCGTTGGCCTGTTGTTAGGGGGTGAAAATGAATGAGGAAGAACGTGTACCGTGTGATTGTATCCGTGGTTTTGGTCGGGGTACTGCTGTCATGGCAGGCTTATGTCAGGTCAGAGCGGGCAGCCGCCGCATCAGCCAGGATGTACAAGGATTTGAAAACCATTGTAAAACAGGGCACTTCCCAGGAAGAAGGGCAAGCCGCCGTGGACGTTGGCTCTGTGCGGGAGGAGCCTGCCACGTGCCTGCCACCGGAGGACGAGGCCGTGCAGGAGGAGCCAGTCATGCTTGGGGAATACCGCAGCCTGTATGAAATAAACGGGGACATGGCAGGGTGGCTCCGGGTAAGCGAGAAAATCGACTACCCGCTGGTGCAGCCGGAGGAGCCAGACTATTACCTGCGGCGTGATTTCAGCGGTAAGGAAAGCAAGGCGGGCACGCTGTTCCTGAGCCCGGAGAGCCGCCTTGGCGAAGGGGGTATCTCCGTGGTATATGGCCACAAAATGCGTGACAAGTCCATGTTCGGCACCCTGGACGGGTATCTGAAGGAGGAATACAGGGAGGCCCATTCAGTGATATCCGTGGACACCCTGTATGAGAAATGCCAGTATGAGCTGGTAGCCGTTTTCAGGGCGAGGGTCGGCGTGCCGGAAGGGGATTTTGCTTTTTACGATTACAAGGGGGATGTGACGGAGGCCCAGTTCGCAGAGTACCTGTCAGGCGTGAAGGGCCTTGCGGAGTATGAAGACCTCGGCTCCGTGGGGTACGGCGACTCCCTTCTGGAGCTGGTCACTTGTTCATACCACACGAACAATGGCAGGCTGGCGGTTCTGTTCAGGAAGGTGGAAGGCGGCGAGCCGAGTCACCCTGAAACCGAGGCAGTCATGTTGGGCGGCTGAGTTTTGTTTACGGCGTCTTAATGCGGGGTTATTCTTATTGTCTCAAGAAAAAAAGTTTCATTTTTTTACTTCCTTTTTTCTCCTTTTTCGGGAGCCCCTGGCCGGGATTTCGGTTCGGGGGCTTCCTTTTTTTGCGCCCACGCCGCCCCGCCCCGCCGACACGCCCCCCGGAATGCCCGCCACGCTTCGCACGGGGCGCACACGCCCCCCTGGGGGCTACCCACGTCCACCAGCCCCACCCCGGCCTTCCGTGGCACACGGGGGCACACGGCGGCGCACGTGGCCTTCCCGCTCCCCCGCCCCGCCCCGTCCTGCCGCCCCGCCCGTCCTGCCCGCCCTGCGCCCGCCGCCCCCGGAGCCGCCATCCAGTCAAACGGGCTGGCAATATACGCCAGGAGGGTAAGGGGCGCAGTACGTGGCGATTCTGAGCAGCTGACTGAGTTTGCCAACACTGGATATAATGTTTATTTATACATGGTGTACGGTGGAAAACCTATTGGCTTCGGGGTATCCACCGGAAAATTTAAGAAAGAAAGGAAGGTGTTTAAGAATGCTGGATCAGGACTTAAAGGCCAGGTACGAGGTTCTGGGTTGGTCGCATGACGACCTTCTGAACTTCGCATTCCGGGAGAAAGGCGGCATGAAGCTCGCCGAGGCGCTTTCGATCCTAACGGACATCGAGGGCGTTCAGACGGTAAGCCGCAACTTCTGGAGGATCAGGTGGGGCTTCTCCCCCACCGAGGAGGAAATGCTTCTTTTAGTGATGGGCATCACCCACAGGATTCTGCTGGATGACGTTGATGCCCCCGTCACGGGCAACAGGGTGGTCGACTGCATCACCAAGGCGGTGTATGCGGTGTCCAGGGTGGCGGTTCGCCCTGTGAGCGGGTATCTCGTCAGGAAGCGTGCGCTGGGGTTCACGGTGAATCCCGAAGACTACGCCAAGGCGAGCAAGGCGTATGGCGAGCTGCGTAAGGTGTGCCGGTTGGTGGACAAGGGAGGTTACAAGGGGGAGGTGAACGAAGCCCACCTGGTAATGGAGATGAAACTCAGGGGTAAGCATCTCTACAGGGTGGGGATGTACGGGTCTGACGGGGTAATATACCGTGGCGGGGCCGACGCTTCCTTCAAGGACAAGTATGACCTTGTGAAAAGCTACTGCGGGCAGAGGTTCGAGGACGAAAGGCAGCTTTTCCTGTCTGAGAACGGCCTGTCGGACAGCGACTGGGCGGACTTGGACAAGTATTACGCCGTGGAGCTGGTTCAGGAGAAGCTCACAAGCGGCCAGGAGATCAACAGCGGGAACGAGAGGATGGCGAGGGCGTTCTACCTGATCAACCACGGGAGCCAGGGGGTATATGACGGGCTGAAGCTCATCTGCGAGAAGGTAAGGGAGGGCAACAGCATGGAGTTGGCCATCAGGAGCGCCAATGAACAGTATCCCTGCGGTGAGATACAGAACGTCTCCAGGGAGATCGTCGAAAAGGTTCTCCAGATCCAGGAGTATGCGAACAAAGGCATGATTGAGAAGTACAAGGCAGCCATGGGGTACTTCCGTGGGCGGACGAGCAACATGATCAAGGAATTGGACATCGTTGTCGACCCGGAGGAAGGTGCCGCAGACCTGCCGCAGGAGGCCGAGGGGAAGGCCAAGGAGGCATCCGAGGAGAGGGGTACGTTGAGCGACAAGTTCACGGACTTCACTTCCTTCGTCATTTCCCTGTATGCGGACGCCGAGGCATCGGATGTCTACAGTAATGTTGTTGAACAGTTAATTTAAAGAAAAAGAATGGAGGTTTCGATATGACTTATTACAGTACGCCGGAGGTCGGCAAAATGCTTCACGTTTCAAAGGGTACGCTTTATAACTGGCAGAGGATGGGGATATTGGTTCCAGCGGTGAGAACCCCCACCGGGAGGTTCTATTATTCGGAGGCCCAGGTGACGGAGCTGCGTGAAAAGATGGGCTTTAAAGACCCTTCGCCCGCCGAGGCCTGATTTTAAGAAGTTCCTCAGGAGGGCTTGCAAATTTCTGCAAAATGAGGTATAACGGCAGACAAGCCCGGAGGAGGGGCAAAAAAAATGTACAATAGCGAAGTGTTGGAAGCGGTCGCTGGGGTATGCCAGGAGTCAATCCAAAAGGCATGCGCCAACGACCCTGGGTTCATGGAGTTGGAGGAGGAGTTTTATGGCGGCCTTACGCCGGAGAGGGAGGAGGTTGCATCCGCATTCATTGCGAAAGTGACGGAGATCGCCTACCTTTCCGGCATGAGGGACGCCCTCTTCTTCAAGAAGGAATTGCTTGAGTTGTAAGAAGGAGGAAAAAAATGAAGGTGTCTGAGGAATTGTTATACAAGCGTATGTATGCCTGCAGGAATATGACGAAGCTGCTCATGCTTTGGACGAAGGAGTATGAGAAGGTCAAGGAGTTCAACCAGACGGAGCGATCTGCTTATGAGGAGGAGGCACTCGAGCCGATACTCAAGTTGACCAGGCGGTATGAGGAGGCTGTCGGCGAGGTAATAAATGGCGGGATTCTTGATATGCTGGAGGAGGCTGCAAAAATGCAGGCCCAGGGGTATCCAAAGGGCATCGCCACGAAGGCGCAGGGCGGGAGTTAAAATTTAATAGTGTCTGTTTCAAGGCCAGTGGCAAGCAAAACCCGCTGGCCTTTTTCTTTTGGGGCGGTGATTCAAAAAAGTGCGTTTTTGACAAAAATGTAGTCAAATTTCAGAATTTTCCTTTGAAACCAAGGGGTACATGGCCCCATGTAAGGCCGCTGAAAACCCTAAGTAAGAAGCCGCAAAAAATTTCTAATGTTCTCTAAAAATGTCGCCAGTTACCCTTTTCCCATGGAAGTCAGACAGGAAATATTTCTTAGTACCCAAGGAGTATTTGTTCGACAGAATTTTCATTAAGAAAGAAAGGATTTTGTTCACTGATGTGAGAGTGTACCTTTATGAGAAGGATGAAGGGGCACGGATATACGTACTCAGTCCGAGCAGTGACGAGGTAAGGCAGACAAGGAAATATGGCAGGCTTGGGGAAAGGAGGGAAAGGAATCTTTGTACACTTTATGAGTGTCCGAGGGGTACTTGCCCAACGGAATACCAGACTAGGTGAGGGTGAATTTGGTCACTAATGTGGATGCGTAGCATTCTGAGAAGACCAGGGGGTGACGGATAAAGGTAGACAACCCGAACAATCCGAGCAAGGACGAAGTGGAGCAGAAAAAGGAATACAGAGGCGCAGGGAAAGGGAGGGAAAGGAGGCACTCTAAGCCGCAAGGCAGAAAAACTAGAGCCGAAAACCAGAGTATGAGAATTTTTTAAATTTTTTAATATTTTTTCTGCCCCCAGGTATCCTTCTCCCGAGGGATTCGAGGGGTAAAAGCACTCCATGTGTCCGAGGGGTATCTTCCACCAAAATTTCCCAACCAAAGGTGGAAGAGACAGCTAGACTAAGTTAGGGACGAGAGGACGTAAGGAGGGAGTAAAAACGGATATAGGTACCCCAACCCAAACGAGTCACCCTTGAACGAGCAATTCACAGTGGCCACTTGAGAATGAATTACAAGCGAGTAAGAAGGGGGTAATGTAATAGGGAACAGGATTTAAGGCTAAAGGACATTTTCTTTAGCCTTTTTCCTTTTTTATTTTCGCCCCAGCGCACCCCATCCCAGCATCCCCTCATAAGACTCCCCCCGCCGCAAGGCGGGGCTTTTTGATGCCCAATATTCCGCTCCAGCCAAGATCGCCATTCGAAGGGCGGGGTTTTTTCGCCCCGCCCTTCGCCGTGCCGCCGCCCCTTCCCCTCTTGCCGCCCGTGTCCTTCCCCTCTCACCCATCAAAGGGAAAAAATTCCCCCCTTCGCCCTGAGTAGCAGACTTTTCTAAGCTTTTAACCAGGATTTTTGCCCCACCAAAAATTTCACTGGTATTTAGAGTGCCAAGACCACTGATGTATTAAGGTCGCACCAGTGTCCTGTACCGCTCACCTTTTAAATCGCCGGAAGGCTTCCTGTGTCCAGCAGTACTCGCTTGTTAAGCCCCCGCCCCCGCCCTTTTGGGTACGCTGCCCCGCCCCTTGG
>CANQBS010000008.1 GCA_947589075.1 uncultured Acetatifactor sp. | reverse complement strand
TTCCTTATTTTTTTGAGATTTTTCAAAGATGTTCATAAGTAATGCAGTGCCGGTGGACAGAACTGCGGAAACTCGAGCGATATAGACTATTGAAAAATGAATTTAGGCATGATAAAATACAAAGGCAGTAAAGAAGAATGAATCCGTTTCATTAAGATTACACATTCGCGAGGAAAAATTTTAGATGGTAAATAATGTTCTGGAATTTGTGACAGATAATAGAAATAATAATCCAACTGGGTTGGCATTGGCTGATAAGAACACTTCTTATACGTGGAAAGAGGTGGCAGATAAAGTTCAGGGTCTGGCAACAACTTTTCTTGAACAACGAATTTGTACGGCTAATTCAAATAGTCCGATCCCAGTGTTGATGAAGAAATCCGTAAATGAGATATGCGTTTTCTGGGCAGTAGCATATACGGGTAATTTTTATGTGCCGATTGACGAAAAGATGCCAGTTGAAAGAATGCGTACAATATTAGACGCGTTAGAGTCAGAGACTCTGTTGTGTGATTTAGAAATGCTGGAAAAGGCCCAAATGGTGGGTGGGGATTGTACTAAGATATATGTATTTGATGAACTTAAAACAGATGTAATTGATGAGGGAATGATAGATTCTGTTAAAGCCCGGATAATAGATACAGATCCTTTGTATACCTTATTTACATCAGGTTCAACAGGAACGCCTAAAGGAGTAATCTGTAATCATAGGTCTGTACTTAGTTATTCACAATGGGTGGTTGAGACATTTGGGTTTAACAGGACAACTGTTTTAGGAAATCAAACCCCATTATATTTTAGTATGTCAATTCTCGATTTGTATTCTATTTTGAGGTGTGCTGGATCTTTGATAATCATTCCTAAACCGTTATTTATGCAGCCGGTAAAACTGATTAATTATCTGAACGATAATAGAGTGAACACTTTATATTGGGTACCCTCAGCATTGTGTTTGATTTCGAAATTTCGTGTGTTGGATAAGTGCCCATTAGATTATGTCAATAAAATACTGTTTGCAGGTGAAGTGATGCCGACAAAACAGCTTAATTACTGGATAAGTAAAATGCCAGATTCTTTATATGCCAATCTTTTTGGACCAACAGAGATAACGGATATAGGAACTTATTATATCGTTAACCGAGAACTTAGAGATGATGAACCTGTTCCGATTGGAAGTCCATGTGCCAATGTAGGTGTGCTGATTTTGAACGATGATTTGAAAGAAGTGCAGGATGGAGAAGTTGGCGAGTTGTTTTTTAGAGGAACTTTTCTTGGAATGGGATATTTTGGAGATGCTAAAAAAACAAATGAAGCATATATTCAGAATCCTTTAAATACAAAATATCCTGAATTGTTATATAGAAGTGGTGATCTTGTCAGAGTGAATGAAAGAAATGAGATTATTTATGTGGGTAGAAAAGATGCCCAAATTAAGCACATGGGTTACAGAATTGAATTGGGTGAAATTGAAAGTTCTTTTAATGCAATCGCAGGAATTGATAGAGTATGTTGCTTTTTAGATGATGAAAAGGATAAGATTGTTGCAATATACACAACGGTTGATGGGGAAGAAGAAATAGCGATTGCCGCAATTTTGAAGGAGCTGGAAAAGAAATTGCCTAAATATATGATTCCCAATATCATTATTTATAGAAATCAAATACCATTAAATGCAAATGGGAAAATAAATCGAAAACTTTTAAAGGAGAGCTATTTAAAGGGAAATGATTGATGGACTGACATATGGGGAAAACGATCTTTCTGTCGAAGAGTATAAAATATTAAGGACGGATGCTGGGTGGAAGCCCATTCCGGATGAACAAATAAGGAAGTCGATAGACGCTTGTAATTATAGTATTACTGTTCGTAAACAGGATCAAATTATAGGGATGGCACGTTGCCTAAGTGACGATGTATATATGACTTATGTTTATGATGTCGTCGTGCACAGCAAATTTAGAGGCAATAATATCGGCAAGACCATGATGGAGAAAGTGATTAGCCATTATAAAGACAGATGTGATTATTTGATGCAAATAGTATTACTTGCAGTTACGTCTGATGTTGAACCTTTTTATAAAACCCTTGGTTTCAAAAGGTATCCGAATCTTATAAATGGTTCAGGAATGGGAATGTGGATTAATGGAAAACCTTACTAAAAAACAACAAGGAGAGAAAAAAATGGAACAATTAATGAAGATTTTAGAAGAAGCAAGACCAGATGTTGATTTCCAAAATGAGATTAACTTAATTGATGGGGAAGTATTGGACTCTATGGATATTATTTCTATTATTATGGAAATTAATAATGTATTTGAAATTGAACTGGATCCGGAAGACTTAGAGGCAAAGAATTTTAACTCGGTTGGCGCAATTTGGGCTCTGATTCAAGAATATCAAATGAAATAATCGAGAATTTTCTGAAGGATTGTTGGAAGAATATGAGTTTATCGATTACAAGTTTTTCTTTTGTTATATTTGCAACCCTGGTAATAGTTCTATATTATATAATTCCTAAGCATAAATGGATAGTCCTTTGTATAGCAAGTTATTTTTATTATGGCTATGTGTCAAATTGGCATATTGGTCCTATGGTTATTTCGGCTGCGACTCTATGGCTTGGAAGCTTGTACCTAGATAAAACCAATCGTAATATTAAAATTTTAAAAAAGGGTGCGCCGGAGAGAAAAAAATATAAGAGAAAAAGCAGAATTATATTGTTGATAATAATTGGTGTAAATTTGGGATTGCTTTTGTTCTATAAATTTGTACCTAATACAATGTTCCCTTTGGCAATATCTTTTTATACATTGTCGGGAATAGGGTACATTGTGGATGTTTACAAAGGAGGCGAAGCTGAAGGCAATATTTGCAAATTTAGTTTGTTGTTGTGCTTTTTCCCTATTATGACACAGGGACCAATTGTGCGGTATAAAAAGCTTCGGACGTCTTTATACAGAGATAACTGTTTTAACATTAACAATGTTGTTTCTGGTCTCATTTTGGCACTCGGGGGGGGGATTAAAAAGCTGGTAATAGCAGATAGAGTATGTCCTCTGGTGAATGGTGTGTTCAATGATTATGAGACTTATTCAGGACTCATTATTCCGATTGCAGTCATAGGTTATATGATACAGCTTTATTGTGATTTTTCCGGAGGTATTGATATTATTATTGGATATGGGAAGATGTTGGGCATTGACTTGCCAGAGAATTTCAGACAACCTTATTTTTCGGAGTCTGTGAGTGAATTTTGGCGCCGTTGGCATATTTCTTTGGGCAATTGGTTTAAGGATTATATATATATGCCCCTTGCCATGTCGAGATTAAATAATAAAATATACGGTAAACTCAAAAGCAAATACGGGGTCATGGTGGCGAAAACAGTAACAACCAGTGCTGTCACGTTTGTCGTTTGGATTGTAAATGGGATATGGCACGGGGCTGGGTGGAAATATGTAGTTTTTGGCGCATACATGGGTATATTGATTTCCATTGACAATTTCAGGAAAAATAAAGAGAAGGAAGAGGGCATCCAAGAAAAGATCATTCATTTTGTAAGAATCTTAAGAACCTTATTTTTGATGGCAATTGGCTGGATGCTGATCAGGGTAAATAATCTGTCAGATTTCCCCAAAATGATTGGCGCAATATTTGCGGCAAACAATAAGAGCGTAGGATTAATTGCAAACATAAAAGTTTTCTGGGGAGATATGGATTGTGCGGTATTGGCATACAGTGTAGCTTCGCTCTTTTTTGTTGAGCTGCTTCAGAGAAAGAAAAGCATAAGAGCGCGTATCAGTGAGGCCAAACCTATAACAGTCATTGCCTTTTGGTTGGTATTGATTTTTACTTGGTTGGTATTGTCTTATGATTCAGGGAATGAAGTACGGGGATTTATATATGCGAATTTTTAATCGAAATATATTAACAGCTGCGGCTATAATAATATTGGGAATTATTCTTTATGGCGGATTTTATATTGTAGAGATACCGGATTATGCTGCTTATACGAAACTTATGTTACATGAGGTATATACGGGTGAAAATAGTGATATCGTATTTTTAGGTTCATCAAAAACGTATACTTCAGTTTGCCCGGAGGTCGTGGAGGACAATCTCTCTATGACGGCTTTTGATTTGACATCATCTGGTCAAGGGTTGCTGGGAGGATATTACCTTCTTAAGGAATATTTTAATTATCATGAATCAAAATACGTTGTTCTTGAAATGCAGGAAAATACATTGTTGGGGTTTGAACGGGATGTAGCGGGAATGGCAGCAGGAAACTGTCAGATATCAGATGCATTAAAGAAAACCGGTTCTACTTATTGGGAATATTTTAAGAATGCTTTTTCTATTGATAATTATTTTAGGGCTTTTTTCTCAGTATCCCATTATAGAAGTAATTTTACATTTGGATTTGCAAAAAATAGAATTCTTTCGGGGGATTGGATTAATATTATTAAGAATTTACCATATGGGAAGTATAAAGGAAAAGGATATATTAATGATGATACCTGTAATGGTGAATTGATAGATAAAACAATTATAAAATATGATGAAAGCGTATTAACTTCTGAAACGGAATTATGCGATAAAAGTTTATTATATTTTGAAAAAATAGTAGACTTATGTAAAAAAAATAATTGTCAATTAATTTTAATGACATATCCAGGAATAGACAATGGCTTGGCTCTAAATAGGGTTCAGGAATGCAGAGATTTTTATATAGAATTTGCAGAAAGATACGACCTAGAATATTTAAATATGATGCTTTGCAAAGAGTATTCAAATGTAAAGGACGACGCTTATGACTTTATGGATGCTGGTCATATGAATGATTCCGGTGCAAGAAAGTTTTCTTATTTTGTATGCAAGGAACTGAAAAAAGTATTTGATAATGAAGCTTATGACGCTGATTTTTATTTGTCAGCTAACGAATGGGCATCTTCCAGGACAACATTGATAAAATGAATGGAGAAAAATGTATGGACGTTTCGTTCGGAATATGTACTTATAATGCAGAAGATTATATTTTAGATGCTTTGGAGAGTATAAGGTATCAAATTGAAAATTATGGGGAGGGGCATAAAGTTTATTTGGCGATATCTGACGATGCATCCACAGATCATACAACGGAATTGGTTCAAAAATGGTTTGACAGGTATAAAGACCTGTTTGCAGGAGGCTGTCAATTAATAATAAGTGATGTGAATAGAGGTATTTCTCATAATTTTGTAGCTCTTATGAAACATATCCATACGGAATATTTTAAAATGTTTTCTGGAGATGATATAATTTCTTCCCACAATATATTTGATCAGATTGAAAAGGCAGATCCAGAGTGTATGACGTTCTTTTTCCCAATACATTTCACAGAGGAAGGTACGTACGTTACGGATCGTGATCTTTGCAATATGTTTTTCTATGAACGACATAAACATATCCATAAGAAGGATCTGTGGCTTATAGAGGCGAGAAAACCGTTCCCTTCGCCTGAAATATGTATAAGAAGAAAATATTATTCGGATGGTTGTTTTGAATTTGTAGAACATTTTACAATGTTTGAAGATGATCCATCATACTATTATATCTTAAAAAATAATGAGGATATGGTTTTAAAAATATGCTCGGATCCAATGATATTATATAGAAAGCATTCTAAAAGTTTGAGCCAAGGAAGCGTTGATACGACAAGTCAGATCAGGTTCCTGGATGATCTTCATAAGTTTCGTAAATATGTGATGTTGAAAGAAAAGAATATATTTGTTAAATGTTTTCTCTTTTTATCTGTATTAGTTACGTTCCGAATGAAGCATAGGTTTGGAATGAAGTCAGCGTGGTATTGGAAAGTTGATAATTATTTGTTCCGACGGAGGGAAAAATATGCGTTGAAGTCTGCGGACTGGGAGAGTTATGTGGATAATATGAAACGTATGGCGGAGGCGGAAAACGAGCACCTTTTAATGATAAGAGAGAGAGCTTTAAAGTTTAGGAGCGAGATAGGAATATAAAATGGCATCATGCTGATCTTAGATGAAATGATAGAAGAATATGGGAAACGGTGAAAAGGGGATCTATAGTCTGCTAAATAAGCCGGAGGATGTTTATTGAATGAACGAAATATTAGAGTTTTACCGTGGTAAGAAGGTTCTTATAACAGGGCATACAGGGTTTAAAGGAATGTGGATGTGTAAGGTACTTGCTAAAGCAGGCGCAAAAGTGACGGGCTATGCTTTGAGTGCCATATCGGATCCTGATTTTTACGGAATGTGTCATATAGAAAGCATTCGTTCTGTATATGGTGATGTTCGTGATTTAGAGCATCTGAAGGCTGTTTTTATTGAGGTTCAGCCGGAAATAGTAATTCATATGGCGGCACAGCCTCTCGTTAGAGATTCTTATAAAAACCCGGTGTATACTTATGAAGTAAATGTTCTGGGAACGGTAAACGTACTTGAATGTATCAGAATGAGTACATCTGTAAAATCATTTATAAATGTTACAACGGACAAAGTTTATTTAAATAAGGAATGGATGTGGGGATATCGTGAAAATGATGAATTGAATGGATATGATCCATATTCTAATTCAAAATCTTGTTCAGAATTGGTAACCAGCAGTTATAAAAAGTCTTTTTTTGAGAATAGGGAAATCGCAATTTCAACAGTCAGAGCCGGAAATGTTATTGGAGGCGGTGATTTTGCTAAAGATCGTATTATACCTGATTGTATTAGAGCGATAAAAAGTAATAGCCCGATTCTTGTTAGAAATCCTCATTCTGTTAGACCGTATCAGCATGTATTAGAACCTGTTTTTATATATTTATATATTGCTATGGAACAATATAAAGATATTTCTTTGTCTGGGGCTTATAATGTGGGACCGGATGATGCAGATTGCATTACTACAGGTGAACTGGTAGATTTATTTTGTACTAAATGGAACGAAAATAATTCTTCTACTAATGCATCATGGAAGAGTATAGCAGAGACTAACTCACCGCATGAGTCGATGTTTTTAAAGCTTGACACAAGTAAAATAAAAAATGTGTTTGGCTGGAGATTACACTGGCACATAGATAAAGCTGTAGAAGAGACTGTAAATTATTTTAAAGTTTGGATGAAAAATGGTGATCTGGCATCTGAAATGTCTCGTGAAATTGAAGAATATATGAATGGAAATAGTCTAGTCCCGGTAAAGGAAGAGTGTCCGGATAATGGTGCCTGATAAAAACAGTGCTGTATTAAAACGTGCTTTGATATCTGATTATGACATTAAGAGAGTTTATTATATGTATGGTACTGCATTTGGCGCCGAAAGGGGAGACATGCGCATAAAAATCTGCAGCAGATCTTAATCTGCGTTTCGGAAAGCCGTAAAATTCTATTACACGATGAAACAAAGCTTTCAGGTGTGTATAGGTAAGCCCATATATCTATAAACTATAAAGGTTGGAAGGAAGTAAAATAAAAATGATGGCACAGATAAAATTTTATTTAAAAAAATCATACCAAATAAAATTTGGAAAAAGGCTAGAGGAATCTGGATAAAGATAAAAGCTTATTTTTGGGGATGCCGTTTTAACTATTATCATAAAAAAATAGAATTAAAAAAGCGGTTTGATAATAAAAAAGAAATAAAGATTGTTTTTTTTGCTCAAATGCCAGAACTTTGGAATTCTATGCGAACAGTGTATGAAGCAGCTTTACAGAATCCGCAAATTAGGGCGCTTTTATTGATTTTGCCGGTAAAGGTGAATTCTAAATGTGTGAGTTGGACATATAGTGATATTAATTTTTATACGAAAAATTATTCTAATGTATGTAAAGCTTATGACGAAGAGACGAAGACGTGGTTTGATTTAAAAAGGTATAAACCGGACTATATAATATATGAGCGGCCATACGGAAATTGCTTGCCTTATACTTACAGAAGCGACCAGACTGTTGAATATGCAAAGGTTATTTATATTCCCTATGGTTATATATTAACTAAATCCGAGGATTTATTAAACATAGTTCTTCCGCCAGATTTTTTGAGGAATATGTCTATTTTTTTTGCAAGTTGGGAGGGTGTTGAAAACTACTGTAGAGAATATTTTAAGGAAAATAAATATAAAAATCGGAAGGTAGTTAACCTTGGATTCCCTAGATTTGATCTTACAAATACAATAAGCGGGAAAAAATACGATGAATTTACAATTTTGTGGATACCACGTTGGACGGTTGCAGGAGTAAATAGCAAAGATACAAGTGAAGAGACTTCTTTTTTTGAATTTAAAGACTGTATTATAGATCGGTGTAAAATAAAAAAGGATGAGTTTTGGATGATAAGACCACATCCGTTGGCTTTCCAAAATTATCTTGCTCATGGTTTGATGAGTGATGAGGAGGTTGATGAATATAAAGAGAGTATTAAATGCATGAGCAATGCAGCATTAGATAATCAGAAAGATTACCTGCCGGGATTTGAAAGGGCGGATGTACTGCTCGCGGATTTTAGTTCATTGATTATTGAGTATTATATAACCGGGAAACCTATCATATATTGTGGGAATGTAGAAGCGTTGCCCATGGAAGAATTGAAGAAAAGTGTATATATAGCAAATGATTGGGGACAGGTTGTATTTTATATTGAAGAATTGAAGGCAGGTGTTGATCCATTACGGGCAGTACGGGAAGAAGTAATAAGAAAAAAAATAGGAATAAGAGATGATTTATGTATTGGGGAAAATATTGTAAGGTATATTATAAATGATTATAATAATGAATGATTAGGTATAAAATATTGAATGTTCAGATATGAAAAGCTGAGAAAGGATTTGATCTACAGTATAAAAAGGAGAGGACATGTGATTTGTATTATAATGAAGATCATATGTTATGAGCTATTATGGGTAAAATTTATGCTAAAAATATCGTACTTATTATGTCTGGTGGAATAGGAAGTAGATTTGGTGCGGATAAACCAAAACAATATTGTCTTATGAAGAACAGGCCGGTTATTGAGTATGCCTTTGATGCATGCAGACATGCATCGGAAGTTGACGAAATTGTAGTTGTTGCTGCAGCGGATTATGTAAAATATATTCATGACAGATACGGATTCCCAGTAACTTGTGGTGGTGATAATAGAACGAAATCATTAGCCAATGGTTTGAAATATGTTGCGGAAAATTATATATGTGAAAATATCATTATTGCAAATGCAGTATGTCCCTTGATGACAAAGGAACAAATCAATAGATATTTTATGTTGCTGAATGAATATGATTATGTGTTAACTGCTTGGAAAGTAACGTCAACATTGGCAAAATATGATGGAATATTGGTTGATAGAGAAGATTATTTTCATGTGATGGAACCAGAAGCATATAAGTTTAAAATCTTGTATGAAAACTATAAGGCGGATTTCCCTGTTCCGTATATATTCCATCAAATGCCCTCAAGTTCCAAGGCGTTCTATTGTTTTGATTATCCATATACAATGAAGATTACTTATCCCTTTGATATTAGGATTGCGGAGATCTTGTATGATGAAATAATATCAAATCCTGAACAGGAAAGAACAAAATATAATATCAGTCAATGGCAGGCATCTTATAATAATGAACAGAAAATATGGGAGTGGCTGCAAAATATACCTAAGTATTTAAATGAAGTCATTAATATGTGGGATATTACTTCATACAAAATGAATCCATTGACTTTTGCCACCTGCGTATTTGAGGCAACTTCAGAAAAATATGGAGATGTTATTATAAAATTTCATGCACCCGGGGGGGGGTAGATTCGCTTATGAACTGGCATATTACCAATTATCTGGTGCGAATATGCATATGGCTAGACTATTGGATTATGATGCACAATATAGCGTTTTGTTAGTAAAAAGGATAGTTCCAGGAATTCAGACAAAGTTTGATATTGGAGATCCAAGATTAGCCGATTTATTTGATGATTTTAACAGGAATCTTATTGACGTGGAGAGAATGGATCCTTCTTTAAAAATTCCTACATTTATGGACGAGTTTTATAAAAGTGCGGACCTTTCGGAGAAATATGCTTTTGAAGCAAAATTTCGAAAAGATATGACATTAGTGGCAGTTAATTTATGGAATAAATATTTTGCTTTGGAGAAAAAATATTTTTTGCATAGGGATTTGCATCGGAGGAATATACTTTCAGATAAAAATCAATTGACTGCTATTGATCCATTAGGTGTAATTGCACCAAAAGAATTTGAATATACGATAGCTTTGGTAGTTGAGACAAGATTGGAAACAAAAAATCAGTTGAAAAAATATATTGAATTGTTCCAGTATTTTGAAAAGTATTGCGATAAAAGAATGTTATGTGTTGCTTCTTTTATAACTTGGGTGCATAAAATGAATGAATATGTTTTTTCAAGACAAGATAATTTTCAAAGAGCCTCTTGGGCGATAAAAATGATTCAAAATATTTTTTTTGATGGAAAAGCATGTATGGATGATAAAGATTATTACACATTATTTTTGCAAAAAAATGTATAGTATCATTGTGTAATTATCTGGATTAATCAATAATATCTCAAGAAATAGAGTAAGAATTCTGATCAATGTGCTGGGTAATATGATATGAAGACTTATAAACTTATAATAATAGACTTTGATGGTACGTTATATGATATAGATGACATCTTAAAGGATGTTTATAAGATGCAAATTAATTTTTTTTCAAAAGAAAGAGGAATTAGCAAAGAGGAAACCGCTTCTATTTTCTATCAAAATGGAATTTTTCCATATAAATCGGTAAAAGCGAAATCCGCTACAGAATTTTTTTTAAAATCAGGTTTGAATGTTGAAAAGTGGAGGGCATATAGAGAATTTAATTATCATCCTAATATGATAAAAAAAGAACATGCTGTTCATAAAGAAGTTCTTTTAGATTTGGCTAAATCCTATAGGGTTGTTTTGCTTTCCACTAACACATATAATAATATATTAATAACATTGAAATGGCTTGATATAGATATAGATATTTTTTATGATATTTTTTGTGTAACAAAGCATCCTGGAGAAGGATCCTTTAATAAAAAGGATGTAATACGAGAAATTTTGAATCAATATGACTTGAACGCAGGAGAGGTACTTTCTATAGGAGATCGATATGCCATTGATATAAAACCATTAATAGATTTAGGTGGAGACGGTATTCTTGTATCAGGACCTAAAGCGTTTGAAAGAGCGTGCTATGAAATTCATCAAGGTAAATTGAATGCTTTTAAGAAACGGAATTGCTATTTTTATGAATAAAATATGCGTATTCTATAGGGTGCATGAATCTTCTGTAAGCAGCTCTGAAAGAATTAATGAAAAATGGGATAAAGATACTGCAGCTCTGAATAACATTATTTAAAAGAATGTAAGAATATTATTTTGCAAGTTTATCGGAGAGCACATTTGTCAGATTTGAAATATAGGTATGAAAATAAGAGAATTAGGAAATATACTCTTTTTAAACTCATGAATAAGATTCGGATTGAATTAACCAAGATAGCAGGAAAACGGTACATGACGAATGATTTAAAGTCATACCTGCAGGATGAATGTGCAGGGAATCTGGATTATTACAAAGACATTCAGAAGCGGGCTAAGGATAGTTATGAAAGAATTATGATCGATTTATCTATGGCGGCTGAATGATAATAGATTGAGATACGAGGAAGGAAAATAATGGATATATCTGGAATAAAAATGTATCAGTTTAATCCTCATGGGGATGACAGGGGACAATTGATAGCCTTGGAAGGAATGATAAGTGTCCCTTTTGACATTAAGAGAGTTTATTATATGTATGATACGGCATTTGGCGCCCGAAGGGGCAGACATGCACATAAAAATTTGCAGCAGATTTTAATCTGCGTTTCGGGAAGCTGTAAAGTCCTATTAGACGACGGAACAAAAAAGATAATTGTGAATTTGAATCGGCCAGATGAAGGTTTATACATTGCGAATAATGTATGGAGAGAGATGTATGACTTTTCCAGCGGTACGGTGCTTATGGTGCTGGCGTCGGATATATATGATGAGTCGGACTATATCAGGGATTACAATGAATTTCTTGCTTTTGTAAAGAGAGGAAATGAATAACTATGACAGGACACATGGATATTCCATTCGTTTCATTTAAACCGTTAGAGAACGAGCTGAACCTGACGGAGATTTTTGAAAGGGTATTAAATAAGAGCTGGTATATTGGCGGAGATGAGGATAAGGCCTTTGAGGATGCATTTGCGGAATATTTAGGCGTAAGATTCTGTGTTGGATGCGGGAATGGTCTGGACGCACTGATGTTGTCGCTGAAGGCGTTAGGGATTGAAAGCGGGGATGAAGTCATAGTTCCCTCCAATACTTATATAGCTACTGCTTTAGCAGTTGTTTATCTTGGCGCAAAGGTGGTTTTGGCTGAACCGAAACTTGAAACCTTTAATATTGATCCTGTGGAAATGGAAAAAGCCATTACAGATAAAACGAAAGCGATTATGCCGGTTCATCTCTACGGACAGCCCTGTGACATGGATAAAATAACACAGCTTGCAAAGAAATATAAGCTGATGATTGTAGAGGATTGTGCACAGGCGCACGGGGCGAAGTATAGAGGAAAAAAGGTGGGAACCTTTGGAAATGCGGCAGGATTTAGCTTTTATCCAGGGAAAAATCTGGGAGCCCTTGGAGATGCGGGCGCTGTGGCAACTAATTCCCGGACGACGGCGGATAAAGTCAGAGCCCTGGGAAATTACGGTTCCGATTATAAATATCATCATATATACCAGGGATACAACAGTCGGCTGGATGAAATCCAGGCAGCCTTTTTAAACGAAAAGCTGCCGCTGTTGGAGAAAACAAATATGTTTAGAAAGCAGGTGGCTAAGCGCTATCTTTCGGAGATTAGGAATCCTGGTATTATATTGCCAGCAGTTCCTGAATATGCAGACCCTGTCTGGCATGTGTTTGCGGTCAGAACGGAAAATCGAGATGAACTGGAAAGGTATTTGCTGGAGAGGGGAATTCATACCAATAAGCATTATCCCATTCCGATACATAGGCAGAAAGCATTTAAAGGTTATTTTGAAGGAAAATATCCCATAGCGGAGGAAATCAGCAGGACGGAATTAAGCCTGCCGATGTATTACGGAATGACGGACAGCCAGGTAGAGTATGTTATAGAGACGATAAATGAATTCGGCAGGTAAATACAATGAAACTTAGGAAATTGGAGAAAAAAGATGCATCTCTCATGCTTGAATGGATGCACGATGAATCTGTATCAGGAAAACTTCAGGCAGATTTTGCCTCTAAAACTATTGATGATTGTTATACATTTATTGAAAGATCTTCTGATATGAGGGAAAATATGCATTTGGCAATTGTTGATGATACTGATACATACATGGGTACGGTTTCATTAAAGAATATTAGAAATCAGGCAGCAGAATTTGCAATTGTTGTCCGAAAAGCTGCGATGGGTAAGGGATATGCAAAGCTTGCAATGACGGAGATGATTAGAATAGGATTAGAAGATTTAAAATTGAAAGCCGTTTATTGGTGTGTTAGCCCAGAAAACTACCGAGCGATTCGTTTTTACGAAAAAAATGGATATAAGACGGTTAATGCCGATGATTTGAAAGAAATCATCGGGGGGGGGGGTACAATACCCTTCAAATCAATTCTTATCTATGGTATCAGCAAACTGTGGAAGTCAGCGAGAAAGGAGAGTACGTTCGGCAACGCTGAATACCATAGTACAGTTGAAGAAGAATGTCTTTCCTCTTTTGAAAAACAATTTAAGCGTTTGCAAAACGCCTAACAATTAATAGAATTTTGAGGAGGATAAGACATGGGTACATTTTATAAAGGGCAGAATTGCTATATTGGCAATAATGTGCATTTGGGAGAAAATGTTTCATTGGGTCATAATTGTATTATAGAAGATGATGTTGAAATAGGAGAAGGAACCTATATTGATAGTAATTCGATAATACGTAGTAATACAAGCATAGGTGCAAACTCATTTATTGGTTCTAATTGTATTGTCGGCGAATATTGGATGGATTTTTGTGTTGATAGACAACGTCATGAACATTCTTTGCACATAGGAAAAGGAGCGTTGATTCGTAGCGGATCCATTATCTATACCGGATCCGATATTGGGAATGACGTTCATACTGGACATCATGTAACGATAAGAGAAAAGACGCACATAGGTAGTCACGTGAGTATCGGAACGCTTTCCGATATCCAGGGGAATTGCAAAATAAGTGATTATGTTCGTTTGCATAGCAATGTTCATATTGGTCAGCTATCCGAAATCGAGAGCTTTGTATGGATTTATCCTTATGTTGTTCTTACAAATGATCCAACACCGCCATCAGAAAATTTTGCTGGAGTGCATGTTAAAGCGTTTTCTGTCATTGCAACTGCGGCTACTATTATGCCTGGATTAGAAATAGGTCAGGATTCCTTGGTAGCTGCTGGTGCAGTTGTTACAAAGTCGGTCAAACCCTTTACTGTTGTTGCCGGGACGCCGGCAAAGCAGATTAATGATGTACGGAACATTAAAAACCGAGTAACAAATGAATCGGTATATCCTTGGCGTCATCATTTTAGTAATTATATGCCATGGTTCAACGGGAATTTTAATACTTGGTATGCCTCTCTTAGCTCAGAGGATAGGCAATATTATAACATTGAATTTCTCGGCGAAGTTAAAGAAGTGCATCCTAATTAAGCTGTATCCGAATATTTTTAGATGAAGAGGTTATTAGATACAGGTATACGTTATGAAAAAGGTGAAAAAAGTATGGACACGAAAGTCGGATTATTCGGGCAGTTGAGCTTGAACTTCCAAATGAGAAGGTTCCTTTTACCTGCGCAGAAACAATAAAAGCGGAGAATTATATTTGGTACTGTGTATCAGGAGAAGAAAAAACATATGAAAATTTTGATGATTAATAAATTTCTATACCCGAATGGCGGCTCAGAGACATATATGCTGAAATTGGGGGAATATTTAACCAGCCAGAGGCATGAGGTTCAGTATTTTGGCATGGAGCATAAAGACAGATGTGTGGGGAACCGTGCGGAAAGCTATACGTCAAATATGGACTTTCATGGGGGAAGCAGGCTTTCTAAACTGACTTATCCGATTAAAACTATTTATTCCCGGGAGGCAAGGATACAGCTCCGCAAGGTGCTGGATGATTTTCAGCCGGATGTGTGTCATCTGAATAACTTTAATTATCAGCTGACGCCTTCTGTAATCCTGGAGATAGTGCAATGGCGGAAAAAAACGGAGCATAACTGCAGGATTATTTTTACCGCCCATGATTCTCAACTGATCTGTCCGAATCATATGCTGAATAATCCAATATCCCATGAGAATTGCGAGAAGTGCCTTGGCTGTCATTTTATCAATTGTATGAAAGGAAAGTGTATTCATGGGAGTAGGGCTAAATCTGCAATAGGTATGTTGGAGGCCATGTATTGGAATGCGAGGGGCACATATAAATACATCGATACGATTATTTGCTGCTCGTATTTTTTAAAAAGAAAAATGGATACAAATCCAGTTTTCAAAGAGAAAACCGTTGTGCTGCATAATTTTGTTGATCCTATAAAATCGGAGCGGATTAATAAGAAGGGTTATGTGTTATATTTTGGACGTTTTTCCAGAGAGAAAGGAATTGAAACCTTGATAAAGGCATGTGAAAAGCTGCCGGATATTCCTTTTATTTTTGCTGGTTCTGGTCCGTTGGAGGATACAATAGACAAGCTATCCAATATAAAAAATGTGGGCTTTCAGAGCGGAGAAAGCTTGAAAAGGCTGATTCAGGAAGCTTCTTTTTCCGTATGTCCGTCTGAATGTTATGAAAATTGTCCTTTTTCAATTCTGGAGAGTCAGGCGTACGGAACCCCTGTTTTGGGGGCTGATATAGGGGGGATCCCGGAGCTTATTATGGAGGGGCAGACAGGAGAACTGTTTGAAAGCGGGAATGCGGATGATTTGAAACAGAAGCTGATCGGTATGTGGCTTGACAAAGAGAAAACGACAATGTATAGTGAGAATTGTCTGGAGCAAAAATGGGATACTGTTGAAGAGTATGGGCAGAAACTACTGAAGATATATAATGTATAGGAGAAATGGTTATGCCTATGAATATGAAGAAACTTAACGGAACAGTCATTGTAACATATCGCTGCAATGCAAGATGCACCATGTGCAATCGCTATAAAGAACCTTCTAAACCGGAAGAAGAATTGTCCCTGGAAACAATTCGAAAGCTTCCGCCGATGTACTTTACCAATATAACGGGAGGAGAACCCTTTATACGTACGGATCTGCGGGAAATTGTCCGGGAGCTTTATAAAAAAAGCGACCGTATCGTCATATCCACCAATGGTTTTTTTACGGATAGAATTCTTGAACTTGCAAAGGAATTTCCAAATGTAGGAATTCGCATTTCAATTGAAGGCCTTGAACAGACCAACAATGAGATCCGGGGACTTCCGGATGGATACAACCGGGGATATACGACTTTAAAAAAGCTGGTTGAAATGGGAATGAAGGATGTAGGGTTCGGAATGACGGTTCAGGATAGAAATGCGCCGGATCTGGTTCCTCTTTACCGGATATCCCAGGATTTGGGAATGGAATTTGCTACTGCCTCGCTGCATAACAGCTTTTATTTTGTGGAGAATTCTAATATTATTCATGATCGCCCCATGGTCGCACAGAATTTTGAGGCGCTTGTCAACGAGTTATTGGCTTCTAAGAGTCCAAAAAAGTGGTTTCGTGCATATTTCAATCATGGTTTGATCAATTATATCTATGGACAAAAGCGTCTGCTGCCTTGTGATATGAGTTTTGATACCTTTTTTATCGATCCTTATGGCGATGTAATGCCCTGTAATGGAACGAGGGAAAAGGAAGTTATGGGAAATTTGAACGAGAAGAGCTGGGATGAGGTCTGGAACAGCGAAAGCGCTCAGGAAGTGCGTAAAAAGGTTCGTTGCTGTGACCGTAATTGCTGGATGATCGGTTCTGTTTCACCGGCTATGCATAAGTATATCTGGAAACCTGCATGGTGGGTAATTTGCCATAAAATAAAGTTCTGGACAAAGAAAAAATATTCCATGTATGAAAACAGGATTGTGCGGGATTATGCAGAAGGCAGAGTCAGTAAGGAAGATTTAGATAGATGTTCAACTTGCGAGATGTGACCTGTTTCAAGTATGTGTTGTATCAGTATGCAAGATGGAAGCGGTCTGATTACTGACAGAATAAGGTAGTAAAATTATTGAAGGAATATACAGGTGATAGAAATGAAAAGCAGGAACATTGTATCTGTAGGCGTGACAGGAGAAATATAATGAGGGCTTTGAATTTACTGACCGCTGCAGAGTATGGCGGGATAGAGATCCTGTGCAGAGATATTGGGTTGTATAGCGACATTGAGAATGCATTTTGCTTTCTTTTTGGAGAAGGCCCTATTTATGATCAGATGTTGGAGAAAAGAATACCAGCTTACTCTTTGAGCAGATATCCTAAATTATCAGTGAAGAGATTCGTTAGTTTATTGAAAATCGCTAGACAATATGACTGTATATTGATCCATCATGGCGATCCTTATTTGGAGATGTATTATTTTGCGCTTAGATTTTTTTTGAAGGATAAAAAGTTTATTGCTGTGGTTCATTCCTGTTATGATGAAACCATTTTGTTTGAAGGATATGGGAAAATCAAAAAAACGATATTCAGGGAATTAATTGCTACACTGTTGAGGGTCTCTGACAGAGTTGTTTTTGTTTCGCAGGCGGGATATGAGTCATATAAGCAGAAATTTGATGTTGATTCAAACAAAATACGGATTATATATAATGGGGTTGGCATAGATAAGCTTGAAGACGGGAAAAATGCAGAGGTTAATCCGGGCGAATCTCTGAAGCTATTGTATATTGGCCGTTTGGTAAAGATAAAGGGGATTCAGCTTCTTCTGGAAGCAATATCTCGTTTAGTAGAGAATGTTTCTTTAGAGTTGATCATTGTCGGAGATGGCGAAGAAAGGCAGCATTTAGAAGATATGGCAACGTCTTTGGGAATAAGAGAGATAACCCAATTTTGTGGAGCACGGTCAAATGTAGGAGATTATTTGAAAAAAGCAGATATTTTTGTATATCCGTCTGTTTGTCAGGAAATATTTGGAATTTCAATAGTAGAAGCAATGGCTTATGGACGGATTTGCGTGGCTAATGAGGTAGGAGGAATCCCAGAAATTATAAAGGATGGAGTAAATGGATTCCTGAATCATACAAATGATGCGGAAGGTTTATACCAAACGCTTATGAAAGCGACAGATGTATGTAAAGATTACTCAAAATATGAGGAAATCAGCCATGCAGCCAGAAGAACAGCAGAAAGTTTCAGCATTGCAGCGACCATTTCAAAAATGTCAGATTTATTGAATGAATTATAAATGCACGACAAATTGTTCCTTCGAAGGGAGTTGGTATGATAAAAAACATAATGATGAAAAAAAATGATTTGGTGGTTTTTGTATTGTTATTTGCTGTAACTTTTCAGTCCGTGTTGGAACAATACATTGCTTTTTTTAATATTTTTGATGAATCATTGTCAATAATGGTATTTGTATTGGGAATATGTGATTTAATTAAAAGAGGGGAAAAAATTCAGAAAGTGGATTTTGTTTTTTTATCCTGCCTGTTTTTGTTCTGGATTGTGGGGTGGATATCAACTCTGGTTTATCAATATCAGAGTATTCCTGTTTCTCTGATAAGCAGTTTTTTATCTGTCAAATATTTTATCCTCTTAATAGGATGCAAATGGTACAGGGATATTCCTCTAAAGGGAAATTTGCGAAGATCACTTATAATTGTTATTGGCTTATATTTTCTATACTATCTTTTTGGTTTGATCTCTAAAGGAGTACATAGCGTCTACGCATGGGATTCGTGTTCTAAAGCAATTTTTCTGCTTGCATTATTACTCCTAGTTTTTCAAAAAAATAAATACGATTATATCAGCATAGCACTTTTATTGTTCATACTGGCAACGAGTGGAACTGCAAAAGGGATGGGAGCAATTGTTTTATTTATTTTGATATATATTTATGTTGTAAAGTTAAAGAAAAAGATAACGTTTAAAGAGATAGCGATAGGAGTAGTTTGTCTGGCCGCAGTCGGTTGGAAAGATATTTATTATTATTATTATTTGGGCGCGGGAAAATTTGCAAGATCTCTTATGCTGCAAACGGGATTTAGAATCGCAAATGACTATTTTCCTTTGGGGACAGGATGGGGAACGTTTGGCTCCTATTATTCTGGAAAATTTTATTCACCTGTTTTCTACTTATATAAGTTGGATTCTCATATAGAATTGGGAGAAGCTACCAGATTATATATATGTGATTCTTATTGGCCCTCTGTATTCGCGGAGAATGGGTGGTTTGGAACCTTAGCTATAGTAGTTATTCTCGTTTTGCTGTTTTCTCAAATTCAAAAATTATATAGCATAGATTTAAATAAATATGCAGCTGGCTTGCTCGTATTTATTTATATGATGGTTGCTACTATTGAAGAATCTGGATTTGCGCAGCCGGTTTTAATGTGTCTTTCGATTATATTGGGTATATTATTTCAAGAAAATAGGGTAAGAGAAGGGGGAAGATAATGATATTTAATAAAATTAATCTCGAAAAAAAGAATATATTTATCCTTATAATAGGGATTTTTTTCTCGTCATTGATATATTGGTATCTCTTTATGGGACAATTACAGTTAACTGGTGACGGGATTTTTACCTATTCCTTGTCTAATAATCCTTATGAGCGTTTATTTATTGGAGCTCATTTAAAAGAATTTAAAAATATAGGCGGCTGGATTGAAGGGGAATTATTAAAATCAACATATACTGTAACAGAAAAAGACAGGTTTAATTATGGTGCTATGTATTACCATCAGCTGAGCGATGTGCACCCTATTTTATACAATACGATTATCCATACACTTTGTTCTATCTTTATTGGAAGCAGTTCCCCGATTATTGCTTTATCTGTCAATTATATATGTCTTATTGGAATTGATGTTATTCTTTATATGATATGGAAAAAATTTAATATAAATGCTGGCTTGACCATGCTCTATGCGTCCTTATTAATATGGGTACTTAGCGAGATGATGTATCCGCGAAGTTATATGTTATTAATTTTTGCATCACTCGTATATTTTTATATTCATACTCAGTTAGCATCTCATACAGTGTGGAAAAAAAGATATTTATTATATCTGATGGTATCTATTTTCATTGGCGAAATGACGCATTACTATTTTTATGTATATGCGGTTGGAACGTCTTTGGTAATGTTAATTGTTTTAGTGCGCAAAAAAGAATTTTATAAACTAGTAAATTATATAATGGCTGGGCTTATGGGTTTTTGGAGTGGAATTATAGTATACCCATGGGTGGTGAAACATATTTATCTTGATTCTAAGCATGAAATACATCATACGTGGAATATAGAGTTCCTAAAAACAGGATTTGATTTTTTTAATGTGAATCTGTTTAATGGTAGAATAGCGGTCTTTATCATTATGATAATCTTATTGTTTGCCGGATGCTTCTTAATAAAGGTAACTACCCATAGAGAAATGAAGTTGCCCGAAAATCGGATATCCCTGTTTTTGCTGACATTTTGTCCTGTAGTATTTCATGTGCTTGTGATTGGCACTTTGGATGGTTTTTCCTGGATATATTTGTCTCCGATAATTTTTCCTTTAATTATTCTGGTTGTGTGGATGATTGAAAGATTGACTGCATATTTGTGCGGGGGTGGGCAAAATTTACCAATTATTATGGCTGCATTATTGATTCTAATGGTTTTGAATCCCTTGGCGTTATTTAACCGGGTACAGCAGATTAGAGCGTCGCAGGCTGCTTATCATACTTATTGGGATTTTGTTGAAGAACATAAAGCTGATGATTGTATCTATATAGCGGATGCTGAATCCACAACGATTAATAATTTGTATTTTTCTTTGGGAGAATATGATGAATTCAAACCGATCTGGATTAGTGAAATAGATCATAATCAATTGGAGGATAGTATTTTAGAGGGGCGTTCTACTGCAAGTAATTTTGTGGTCATATACGTGCCGGAAAATTATGCTTTGGATACCTCAGACTATGTATATGTGACTGGGCTCCTATATTATAATGTATATTTGTGGGAGGTAAATACATAATGTATCATTTCAGAAAAAATTATTATTTTATTGTTTTTTGCGGACTGGCATTTGCAGCTGTATTTAGTGTAATAGGTGCCTATATTGAAACATTAGTGAGCCCTGAGTTGTCACAGACATTAATGGAAAATTATGCTGCGGAGCAGAACTTGTGGTTGAATTTTAAGCTTGCGATTCCGGGAGCTGTAGTGGGTATTCTGTTTGGCGTGGTGATAAATTTTATGATATGCAGGGCCGCAAGTACAAAGATAGGTAAGCAAATCGGGAAGTTCATAAGTGCGGGGAATCCAGAAGAATCATTATTTTGGTGATTTGCTTTTCCCCCTCGGAAGGAGGGGAGCGCTCAGCGCTCCCTCCTTGTATTCAGGAAAAAGACGGCGGTATCAGTTCCGTCTGAAGGAATCGTTCCCGTACCGCTTCGTTGTCCTCCTTCATCATCCGTGAGGATTGATCCCGTAAAATCTGTCACCGTAGTCCGATACTTGCCCAGATTGGCGCTGTTTTCTTCCATCTGATAAGTTGCTCCTGGCGGAAGACCGATGAATTTTACCTGCTGCCCGTCCAAAAGCGCGAAACGGGCGACGTAATCCCCTTCCTTCTTTGACTTGACAAAAGTGGTCTTTCCATCAGAGCAGACGATTTTGTCCGTGTCGATCTCGCCTCCCTGCGGCGGGACCAGGTGCAGCGTAAAGAGGAAAATAGCTTTGGGATCCTTGTAGACGCCGTCGGTCTTTTTGGCTATCGTCATAGTAGAGGTGGAGGCATGAACCATGTTGGATGAGTCAATGGATGCCCCCTTCCGTTCAATATAGGCCATATTGTCATAGCTGGTCTTTTTGTGAGGCCTGTCCACCGTTGCCTGGAATTGGAGGCTGACGCTGTTGCTGTTGAAGTCGTCCCATGAGTCTGCGCTGTCAAGATCGATATTCCAGGTGATCGTGCGGGTCTTCGGGTCGTAAACGCCGTTTCCGGAAATAGATTCTTCCCTCAATGTCATGCCCTCCGGGACGCTGTCGGTGATAACGGCGTTGGAAACCTTTCTGTTCCCGTGGTTTTCCGCAATAATGGAATAGAGTACAGTGTCCCCAGACTGAACGGATTGATCCCGGTTGGAAGAAATGCCGCCGTTGATACTCTGGAACATTTCTAATGTCACATGGACAGCCTGTCTGTCTCCGCTTGAACTGCCGCCGTCTGCGTTACCGTTGCCCGAGTCTCCGCCTGACACATCTCCATCCGATACGTCTCCGCCCGATACATCTACATCACCTCCGGACACGTCTCCGCCGGAATCTATGCCTGGCACGTAAACTCCATCGGGCTGGAATACGCAGGTATGGTTTTCTGTCTCCGGAAGCTGGGTCAGGATCAGATAGGGTGTCTTCGGATCCAGGGAATGAAATTCCACTTCCCCTTTTTCCGTATCGTGCCATGGGCCTAAGAGCATGTTCGTGATGGGATCTGCCAGGGCGTATTGCTGTTTGTCAGATCCCTGCACGGTGATTTCTCTCCCGTCTTCGCTGCGCCTTACGTCCTGGCCCGTCAATTCGTCGAATTGTTCCGGAGGCACCAGAGGCAATTTTACGAACACATCTCCGGTGGACACATCTCCGGTGGACACATCGCCGCCAGACACGTCTCCTCCTGACACATCCCCACCGGATACGTCTCCACCAGACACGTCGCCGCCTGACACGTCCCCGCCGGATACATCGCCCGAAGAGATACCGCTGCCCCATACATCGCTTTCCCAGAGATCGTTTCCAAATAGTTCATCCTCCGGAGATTCTGTAAGCGTCAGGGGAATCGGCTGTGCCGTGATCACATATTCCAGGAAACCGTTGACGGGACTGAAGATTACCCTGTTGTCTCCTCCGGGCTGGACCCTTCCATATCGGTCTATAAAGTGGATAAAAGAATGTATCGCGCTCAGCTTGTAAACCGAATAAGGACATGCCGGATAGATCACCAGTCTGTAGAAACCGTCGGCGCTCCCCTTGGGGACCACGTACTCAAACCAGTAATTTTTGTTTACCGACTTTACCTGAAATTTCTGGTCGGATACAAAGGTTTCCCTGTCAGGATGGACTCCGCCCATTTTATAGGTGCCTCCGGCAGGTACGGAGAAGGTGATCCGTCCTCCTTCCTTGCCCCGGTAATATCCGTCATCGCCCCGGTCTACCTCTAACTCATATTGATCCTTCACGAAGATATCCCACTTCAGCATGTCTTCCAGTGACATGGGTTTGTTATTCTGATCGAGAATGGCGTAGCCATAGCCTGGGGTCGCCCATACATGGATCAGGCCGTAGCCGGACAGGTCGTCGAAGGAGCATTCTCCCACGATCACATCCGCGCCCGGCATGGGCAGGGGTTTATCGGGGATGATCTCAGGTTTTGGTCCCGTGCCCTTGATCCGGGCGCGGACGTTATAATCCCGGTAGGGCTTCAGATTGGTAAAGACCACCACCCCTGCTACGCCGTCCTTCCATTCCGTGGCGAGCTGATCCGTATAAAAATCGTACAGGGCGTACTCACAATCTTTGTGTGTGGAATAGATCCAGATGATGGTGCCGTCCTTGCTGCGTTCCACATCCTGGGGATTGACAAAGGTTTTGTCTATGGCGTCGTCATAATCGGGAAGGTCGAAATGAATTGCGGTCTTACTCCAATCCTCCGGATCCCCGGACCAATAATCGGGTTTGAACACGACGGAATACTTCTGATCTGTTTTCTGATCTTCGAATATGACCCGGCCATCTTCCGGCTCCTTCCAGCCGCCGAGAGTATTTCCGTTGCTGCCCAGGAGGGCGTATAGATAACCTGTGTTGGCGTTTCGCACATGGATATCTGCGGTTCCGTTTTCAGAAATGTACAGCGCAAGATCGTCGGGCTCGAGTTTTTTCACCTTTCCCGAGGGTGATGCAGACGATGCCTGACTGTCGGCAGGAAGGGCGAGACTGGGCGGCCCGGGATACATCAGGACAAGCCCCTGCAGGATCAGACAAAACAGGATTAACAGGATTCTCATTTTCTTCTTTTTCATGGTATTCTCCTTCCTTTTACACAAAGTTCCGGCCTTGGTCTTCCGTCATGCAGCGCCCGGAAGATCAATAGACAGGTACGATTTTATTATACCGAAGATATGCTGATTGGACAAGCATCACTTTCTGAAAGGGTGAGAAACTTTATGAAAGGATAAGAAAACGGGGAGAAAGGCTGGTCCCCTCCCGGAAGGATGCCAGGAAAGATGAGCGTAAATAATTCAGGTTAATGGTTGTGTGCGTCCTGGAAAAGTGGTAAAATCATGATATCTGAGATTATAGGATCCAAATGGAAAACAAAAATCAGCAGTACAGGAGAAGCCGAGACATGATCAACTACAAATCCCTGAATAATCTTTTTCTCCGGCAGAGTTATCTTGATTCCTGGCAGGAATATCAGTCCTGGCTGGAAAAAGGGACGGCCTGGGACTTTATTGTTTTAACCGCCTCCAATGAGGCTCAGGCGGCGGGATACCGTCTGGAGATTCAAAGCCGCCTGGAGGAAGGCTATCTTCCGGCGGAATGTGAGTATATAGTTTTGCCGGATCCTGAAGGAAAACGCGTGGGGTCTGGAGGCGCCACCCTGAATGTGCTGCGTCATCTTTCAAAAGAATATGGGGACGGAACAGCTTCTGTTTTCTATGGGAAACGGATCCTGGTCATTCATTCTGGCGGAGACAGCAAAAGGATTCCCCAGTACAGCGTCTGCGGCAAGCTGTTTTCCCCGGTTCCCAGACAGCTTCCGGACGGACGTCCTTCTACACTGTTTGATGAATTTATGATTTCCATGTCCGCTGTAGCCGGCCGTTTCGAGGAAGGGATGCTGGTGCTTTCCGGGGATGTCCTGCTGCTGTTTAACCCTCTGCAGCTGGATTTTCAGTTCAAGGGAGCGGCCGCCATCTCCGTTAAAGCGGATGTGAAAATCGGGAAAGACCATGGAGTTTTCCTGAATAACGGTGAAAATGAAGTAGGGCGTTTCCTTCATAAGCAGTCCGAGGAACAGCTTCGGCTTTTGGGGGCGGTGAATGAGAATGATAAGGTGGACCTGGATACGGGAGCGGTGCTTCTGGATGCGGACCTGCTTTCCGCATTGTTTTCTCTCATTGCCGCGGAAGCTCCTGACAGCGCCTCTTTGGGAACGGAAGATCGAAAGGAGGGGAAGCGGCCGGTTCTGTTGTATAATGAGGAGAAATTTAACCGGTTTGTGAATGAGCGCAGCAGGATCAGTTTCTATGGGGATTTCTTATATCCTCTGGCGTCGGAAGCGACTTTGGAAGAGTATGATACCCAGGCGCCGGAAGGCTCCATGTGCCAGGAGCTGCTGGACTGCCGCAGGGAAATCTGGCAGGTTTTGTCTTCTTTTTCCATGAAGCTGCTCTGCCTGTCGCCGGCGGAATTTATTCATTTTGGGACCACAGGGGAGCTGCTCAGGCTGGTGACGGAGGATGTGGCGGATTATCAGTTCCTGGATTGGTGTAATATTGTAAACTCCAACAGAGCGGATCTCCCGGGTTCAGCCGTCTATAACAGTACCATCCATGAAACCGCGGCTGCCGGGTCCGGCTGCTACATTGAGAACAGCTATATCCGACAGGGCGTATCCCTGGGCGCGGGAAGCATTGTCTCGGGCGTAACCCTGGAAAATGTGGAGATCCCCTCTGATGTGGTGCTTCATGGTCTGGTCCTTCCGGATGAAAAATATGTTGTCCGTATCTTCGGCGTACAGGACAACCCCAAGGATTGCCTGGAGAGGGATGCGGCCTGGCTGGGAGAGAAGGTCAGGGATGTCCTTTCCTTTTATGGGCTTGCCCCGGAAGATATTTGGGGAGGATCGGTACAGGAGGAAGGAGGAAGTTACCTGTGGTTTGCCAGGCTTTATCCGGTATGCAGCTCCATGGAGGAGGCTGTCCGGGCAGCGCTGGAGGTTTATTCTGTTTTTAAAAGGAAAGCATCTTCTCAGACTGCGGAGAAATGGCTTGTCTCCCGGCGCATGAGCCTCTATGAAAGCTTTAATGGAGCCAGAGCCGAGGATGCCCTGCGCTGGCGCCGGAAGCTGCAGAAGATGATCGCAGTGGAGAAGCTGGTGGATGCGTTGAAGGCAAGACGTTATTATCGGGATGCGCTGCGGGTATTTTCCCACAGAGCCATGACGAAGGAGCAGTTTGCTGAGATCCTTCGGATCGCGGATCAAGCGGATTTTAGCCTGAAAATTCGGCTTTACAATACTCTCTCCAGGTATCTTCGGGAAAACAGGCTGCAGTTTGGGGAGAATACTGCTCAGGGATTGGAACAGAAATGTTTCGATATCATTCAGGATACCCTTTGCGGTACGGAGTCCGGAGGAGGAGATCCTCAGGGGAATCCGGGGCCGTCACGGGATTCCAGGATCAGGAGGGAAGAGTGCAGCGCAGCCCTTCCGGTCCGCGTCAACTGGGGAGGAGGCTGGACGGATACCCCTCCCTATTGCAATGAAAACGGCGGGGTGGTGCTGAACGCGGCTGTACAGATCCGGGGGATCGATCCGGTTCAGGTCTGCATAAGGAGGCTTGAGGAATATCATATAGAATTTGCCAGTGAAGATATTGGAGTGGAAGGAACTTTTGACCGTATAGAGGATATTCTGGACTGCAGGAATCCCTATGATCATTTCGCCCTGCATAAGGCTGCCCTGATCGCCTGCGGGCTGATAAACCAGGGAAACTCCGGCGCAGGAAAAGGCGGGAATGAGGGGAAGGAGAAGAACTCTCCGGACGGCCCGGAAACCCTGCAGGATATTCTGAAGCGTCTTGGGGGCGGCATTTATCTGTCCACCAGAGTGGTGGGGATCCCCAAGGGTTCCGGCCTGGGTACCAGCAGTATCCTTGCGGGAGCTTGTGTGAAGGTGATCTATGAATTTCTTGGAGAAAGCATTTCCGAAAACCAGCTGTACGAAACGGTGCTTCGCATGGAGCAGATCATGAGTACCGGCGGCGGCTGGCAGGATCAGGTGGGGGGCTTATGCCCTGGGATCAAATTGATCACCAGCAGACCCGGCCTGAAACAGCAGATCCGGGTGGAATCTCTGAAACTGTCGGAGGAATGTCTGCAGGAGCTGCAGGAGCGCTTTGTGGTCATATATACGGGACAAAGAAGGCTGGCCCGCAACCTCCTCAGGGATGTGGTGGGGAATTATATCAGCGGCAGGCCGGAATCCGTCCAGGCTCTGGAGGAGATGAAGCGTGTGGCCGTGCTGATGAAATATGAGCTGGAGAGCGGCAATATTGACCGTTTTGCAAAGCTGATGAACGAGCATTGGCAGCTGTCCCTGCAGCTGGACAGCGGGGCCTCCAATACCTGTATCGACCAGATCTTCCGTTCCTGTGAGGATCTGATCGCCGGGCGTTTTATTGCCGGCGCCGGAGGAGGCGGATTCCTGCAGGCCATATTGAAAAAAGGCGTGACGGCGGCCCAGCTGAATGAACGGCTCCATGAGGTGTTCCAGGATTCCGGGGTGGCAGTATGGGAGAGCAGGTTTGTATAATGGGAAGTTTGATTCACATGATGCAAAAATATAAGGAGTCTGATACAATTCCGATACAGATCCTTCTTACCTTAGCAATATGACATGGATATCATGGCGCAGAAGCTGTGTGGATATTGCGGCGCAGAATTCGCATACGGATATTGTGGTACGGGCATGGTGCTGCAGGATCCATAAGGCGGATATCCGGGAAGGTTAAGGTGAGGAGTTGGGATGATGGAACAGGCGGGAGAAAAGGGCAGAAGAGAAATAAACTGGGACGGAGGGCTTGATGTAATCGCATATGGCAGGGGAAAGGACTGCGCCGCATATGGCGGAGGGAAGAACTGCACCCCATATGGCAGGAGACCAAAAGATACCGGGTCGGCCGCCATGTTTTCGAATTCCGGGAGGGTCAGAAGACCGGTGAGCCCTGCAGTAAATGACAGGATCGTGAATCCTGGAACCGCCGGAAGAGACAGGATGTATTCCCGGCAGCAGACGGCTATTTCTGCAGGAGGCAGCAGACGGCGAAGAAATATGAGACGCCGGCAGATTGCCACGGCGGCGCTGGAGATCCTGTGTATTGTGGGAACCGGCTTTTTCCTGGCTTTGTTTGTGCGGGGAATGGCGGAAGGAAAAGAAAATCTCCGGGACGCCGCTTCCTTCGGCAAGGCAGAAGAAATGGAAGGTTCCGGAAATTATGGATATGATCATGGAGAAGCCGGGAAGAATAAAGCGGAAGAGGAGCTGATCCAGGGGATCAGGGCAGATGTTTTTGCAGAGCATCCTGAATGGGAGGAAAATTTCCTGACGCCCAATGAATATTCCAGGCCGGGGGAACCTCTGACGGAGGTAAAGAATATCTTTGTCCATTATACCGCCAACCCGGGAACTTCTGCCGCCCAGAACAGAAGCTATTTTGAACAGCAGAAGGATACCCATGAAAACAGCGTCAGTTCCCATTTTATCATCGGATATGATGGAGAGATCCTGCAGATCGTGCCCCTGGATGAAATCGCCTATGCGGTGAAGTCCAGGAATATGGATTCCATCTCCATTGAATGCTGTTATAAGGCGAAGGACGGTTCCTTTACCCGGGAGACCTATGATTCCCTCATCGCCCTTTTGGACTGGCTTCTTGACGCCTATGACCTGGACAGTGAGGATATTCTCCGCCACTATGACTGCGGCGGCAAGAAATGCCCTTTGTATTATACAGAGCATGAGGATGCCTGGGAACAATTGAAACAAGATGTGGAAGATCGATAAAAGTATTTGCACTTTGTTCATTTATTTGATATAGTGATAGTACTTGGGGAGGGATTTGCTCTTTTTTCGTATTAGGATACAGATCAAGATACAGGCAGCTTGGGAGTTGCGGGCAGGGATGCCCGCCGACCGTAATATACTGAGACAAAGGGAGCAGCTTATGAATAAGTTATCGCCTTCTATTCTTGCGGCGGATTTCTGGAACCTTGGCGGAGAGATCCTTGCGGTTCAGAAAGCAGGGGCTCATTATTTGCATATAGATGTGATGGATGGTATGTTTGTACCGTCTATTTCTTTTGGAATGCCGGTGATCAGCTCCATACGGAAGCATACGGATATTTTTCTGGATGTGCATCTTATGGTGGAGAAACCGGAACGATATATCAAAGAGTTTGCGGACTGCGGCGCGGATCTGATCAACTTTCATCTGGAGGCCGCGCAGGACCCGGAGGCGGTGATCTGCCTGATCCGTTCCCTTGGCAAAAAGGCTGGGATCACGATCAAGCCCGGGACTCCTGCTGAAGCGGTGACGCCTTATCTTGCGCTGGTGGATATGGTGCTGGTGATGACGGTGGAGCCGGGCTTCGGCGGCCAGAAGATCCTTCCCTCCTGCATTGAGAAGGTGAGGCTGGTCCGCAGGATGATAGAAGAGCGGGGACTTGCGGTGGATGTGGAAGTGGACGGAGGCATTACCCGGGAAAATATCCGTTCTGTGACCGAGGCGGGGGCCAGCGTGCTCGTGGCGGGTTCTGCGGTGTTTAAAGGAGATATCTCTGAGAATATGAGGGAGCTTTTATTGAGGATTCAGTGACCGGAGGAAATCAGCGATAAAGAGAATCCGTGATAAAAAGAATCTGCAATAAGAAGAAATCCGTAATATAGGAAATTTGTATGAATAAGGATATGAAACGAGGTGCATCAGCAATGAACAGAGGAAAATATTATATTACGACGGCCATCGCCTATACTTCCGGTAAGCCTCATATCGGCAATAACTATGAGATCGTGCTGGCGGACAGCATCGCCAGGTTTCAGAGGAAGAGGGGGTATGATGTATTCTTCCAGACCGGAACGGACGAGCACGGCCAGAAGATCGAGCTGAAGGCCCAGGAGGCGGGGGTGACCCCCAAGGAGTTTGTGGATCGGGTGGCAGGAGAAATCCGCAGGCTTTGTGACCTGTTAAATATTTCTTATGATAAATTTATCAGGACCACGGATCCGGATCATGAAAAGCAGGTACAGAAGATATTCAGAAAGTTGTATGAGCAGGGGGACATTTACAAGGGAGCTTATGAAGGCATGTATTGTACGCCCTGCGAGTCCTTCTGGACGGAGTCCCAGCTGGTGGACGGCAAGTGTCCGGACTGCGGCAGGGAAGTGAAGCCTGCCAAGGAGGAAGCTTATTTCTTCCGTATGAGCAAATATGCGGACAGGCTGATCCGGCACATCAATGAGCATCCGGAGTTTATCCAGCCCGTGTCCCGTAAAAACGAGATGATGAATAATTTCCTGCTTCCGGGACTCCAGGATCTGTGTGTGTCCAGGACCTCCTTTAAATGGGGGGTTCCCGTAGATTTTGACGATAAGCATGTGGTTTATGTGTGGCTGGACGCCCTGACCAACTATATTACCGGGATCGGTTACGATGCGGACGGCAGCAGCTCAGAGCAGTACAGAAAGCTTTGGCCGGCGGATCTGCATCTGATCGGGAAGGATATCATTCGGTTCCATACCATTTACTGGCCTATTTTCCTGATGGCTCTGGGAGAGCCCCTGCCCAAGCAGGTGTTCGGGCATCCCTGGCTGCTGCAGGGGGACGGCAAGATGAGCAAATCCAGGGGCAATGTGATTTATGCGGACGATCTGGCGGACTTCTTCGGGGTGGATGCAGTGCGTTATTTTGTGCTGCATGAGATGCCATTTGAAAACGACGGCACCATTACCTGGGAGCTGATGGCAGAGCGCCTGAACGCAGACCTGGCCAACACTCTGGGGAACCTGGTGAATCGTACCATTTCCATGAGCAACAAGTATTTTGGCGGCGTGGTGAGCAATAAAAAGGTGCAGCTTTCGGAAAATGACGCTGCCATTGATGCGGATCTGAAGCAGACCGTTACCGGAGCCTATGGAAAATGTGTGGCGAAGATGGAAGAGCTTCGGGTGGCGGACGCCCTGACGGAGATATTCGCGGTGTTCAAGCGTTGCAACAAATACATTGACGAGACGGAACCCTGGGCTCTGGCCAAGGCTCCGGAAAAATCTGACCGACTGGCGACGGTGCTTTATAATCTGACGGAGGGTATCCTGATGGGAGCCTCCCTTTTGGAACCCTTTATGCCGGAAACCGCAGAAAAGATCGCGGCCCAGCTGAATACGCAGCTTCGGGAGTTCGATTCTTTGGAGAACTTTGGACTGTATCCGGATGGGAATCGCGTAACGGATAAGCCCCAGATCCTCTTTGCCCGCCTGGACGTGAAGGAAGTTGTAGAAAAAGCGGACGCCATGTTTGAGGCCAGAAGAGCTGAGGCGGCGAAGAAAGAGTCTGCCGGAGCAGAAACTGAGGCGGCCGGAACCGGAGCAGGGACTGCGGAAAACGGAATTTTCGGAACCGGAGAGGTTCAGGCGGCGTCTGAGGAGGCAGTGATCGATTACGAATTGAAGCCGGAGATCGCTTACGAGGATTTCGTGAAGCTACAGCTGCGGGTGGGAGAGATCATCGCCTGCGAGGCTGTTCCCAAGTCCAAAAAGTTGCTCTGCAGCAAGGTGCGCATCGGTTCTGAGGTCAGGCAGATCCTGTCCGGCATAAAGGCCCATTATACTCCGGAGCAGATGGTGGGAAAGAAGGTTTGCGTTCTGGTGAATTTGAAGCCTGCGAAGATGGCGGGGCTTGTTTCGGAAGGGATGCTTCTTTGCGCGGAGGATGCGGAGGGCAATCTTGCGCTGATGGTTCCGGAAAGCGATATGCCTCCGGGAGCGGAGATCTGCTGAGGAGCGGAATAAAACATGCAAAAAGAGGACCCGGCTGGAAAACCAGGTCCTCTTTCTTTTATTTTAAAATCTTAGATCTCATTTCCGGGAAACTTTGGAATCCCTGCAAATCCAACAGCCAGATCCTCGTCTGTGGGGATATAATCGTCCATGACGCCGTCGTTGAACTTCTCATAAGCCACCATATCGAAATAGCCGGTGCCGGTCAGACCGAATACGATGGTCTTCTCTTCTCCGGTCTCCTTACACTTCAGCGCCTCGTCGATGGCGACACGGATGGCGTGACTGCTTTCCGGAGCGGGAAGGATGCCCTCCACTCTCGCAAACATCTGAGCTGCCTCGAATACGGAGGTTTGTTCCACGCTGGTGGCTTCCATATAGCCGTCGTGATACAGCTGGGAAAGGATGGAGCTCATGCCGTGGTAGCGCAGGCCCCCTGCATGGTTGGGAGAAGGAATGAAATTGCTTCCCAGGGTATACATCTTGGCAAGAGGGGTCACCATGCCGGTGTCGCAGAAGTCATATACAAATTTGCCTCTTGTCAGGCTGGGGCAGCTGGCCGGTTCTACGGCGATAAAGCGGTAGTTCTTTTCACCTCTCAGTTTTTCGCCCATGAAGGGAGCGATCAGGCCGCCCAGGTTGGAGCCGCCTCCGGCGCATCCGATGATGAGATCCGGGGTGATGCCGTATTTATCCAGGGCAGCCTTGGTCTCAAGACCGATGATGGACTGATGCAGGAGCACCTGGTTCAATACGCTGCCCAGCACATAACGGTAGCCGGGAGTGCTGGTGGCTACTTCCACCGCTTCGGAGATGGCGCAGCCCAGACTTCCTGTGGTGCCCGGGTGTTCAGCCAGGATCCTGCGGCCCACGGCGGTAGTATCGGAAGGAGAAGGGGTTACGCTGGCGCCGTAGGTCCTCATTACCTCGCGTCGGAAAGGCTTCTGTTCATAGGAAACCTTCACCATATAAACCTTGCAGTCCAGATCCAGATACGCGCACGCCATGGAAAGCGCTGTGCCCCACTGGCCGGCGCCTGTTTCCGTGGTTACGCCCTTCAGTCCCTGCTTTTTTGCATAATATGCCTGGGCAATGGCGGAATTCAGCTTATGGCTTCCGCTGGTATTGTTCCCTTCAAATTTATAATAGATCTTTGCCGGGGTATCCAGCTTCTTTTCCAGACAATATGCCCGGACCAGGGGAGAAGGACGGTACATCTTATAGAAATCCAGGATTTCCTGAGGAATATCAATGTGACGGTTATCGTTGTCCAGTTCCTGTTTTACCAGTTCGTCGCAGAATACGCCGCTTAATTCTTCCGCTGTCATAGGCTGCAGGGTTCCGGGATTGAGCAGGGGAGCAGGCTTATTTTTCATATCCGCCCGTACATTATACCACTGCCGGGGCATTTCATTTTCTTCCAGATAGATCTTGTAGGGAATTTCTTTTTGGTTTGCCATATCAGCAAATCTCCTTTCCAAACGGTCCATTTCAGTGTATGACAGGGGCGGTTTTTCTGCTCCCTTATGGATTCACTTTTCACATTTTATTACGTTACAATATAAAAGTCAACATTTAATTGTTTTTTAACTTGTCATGCCATGCGGAATCTGTTATGATTAAAGGAAATCATAGTTTTTGTTGGAAAGGATATGGTATATATGGGAATCTTTAATATAGAGAGCCCCTTTATGCAGGCCCTGGGCAAGATCGCCGACCTGATGCTGTTAAATGTTCTGACCTTGATCTGCTGTCTCCCCATTGTGACGGCAGGCGCTTCCCTGACGGCGATGCACTACATAGCGCTTAAGATGGCAAGGGGAGAGGACTATTACATTGTCCGGGGTTTTTTTAAGTCCTTTAAGGAGAATTTCAAACAGGCCACCATCATCTGGCTTCTCCTGCTCCTTATGATCTGCTTCCTGGGTGCAGATTATTTGATCATGTCCAACTCTGCCACTCCTTTTCCCTTCATTGTAAGAGTAGTCATTGCAGTGGTGACTTTCCTGACGCTGCTCACCGCCACTTTCCTGTTTCCCGCCCTGGCAAGGTTTGAAAATTCGGTGTTCATGACCATTAAGAACGCTTTTATGATGAGCATCCTGCAGTTCCCCAAGACGATCCTGATGATCATCCTGAATGTGCTTCCCGTGGTGCTGTTTTTCTTTTTCCCCCAGCTGTTTCCTATTATCTTTCTGTATGGTCTGGCGGCCCCTGCCTTTGGCGGTGCCCTGATTTATAATAAATTTTTCAAAAAGCTGGAGGATCATATCCGTTCCCTGCAGCCTAAAGAGGAAGCGCCCCAGGAGGACGAGGATGAGAAAATCTTCCACGACGAGCTGCAGGAGGTTGAGGAAGATACCCCTGAAGAGTAGCCTGTGGGGCGGCGTTGTTAATTTTGTCCAAGTTTGATTTGCAGATTTGTTCAAAATGACAAGGACGAGAAAAAAATTATAACTTTGTAAGCAATTCTCACAATCATGGGAAAAAAGTTTGTGAAATTGTGGTATGGCAAAAAAAGGAGTTTTTCGGTATACTAGGTTCAGTAAGAAAAACGACGAGGAGTCGGAGAGAAAGCATTTCTTTATTATGAAAGGAGTTATAAAGTTATGGCAAGTCTATCTTTAAAGAATATCTGTAAGGTATATCCCAACGGATTTGAAGCTGTTAAGAACTTCAACCTTGAGATCGCCGACAAGGAATTCATCATTTTCGTAGGGCCTTCCGGATGTGGTAAGTCCACCACCCTTCGTATGATCGCTGGTCTGGAGGATATCTCCTCTGGTGAGCTGAAGATCGGTGACAGAGTTGTAAACGATGTTGAGCCTAAGGACAGAGATATCGCAATGGTATTCCAGAACTACGCTCTGTATCCTCATATGTCTGTTTATGATAACATGGCATTTGGTCTGAAGTTAAGAAAGGTTCCGAAGGATCAGATCGATAAGATGGTTAAGGAAGCTGCTAAGATCCTGGATCTGTCCGCTCTGCTTGATCGTAAGCCGAAGGCTTTGTCCGGTGGTCAGAGACAGCGTGTTGCTATGGGTCGTGCTATCGTGCGTAATCCTAAGGTGTTCCTTATGGACGAGCCTTTGTCCAACCTGGATGCTAAGTTGCGTGTGCAGATGAGAACTGAGATCGCTAAGCTTCATCAGAGACTGGGCACCACCATCATCTACGTAACCCATGACCAGACCGAGGCTATGACCCTGGGCACCAGAATCGTTGTTATGAAGGACGGCGTTATCCAGCAGGTTGATACTCCTCAGCATCTGTATGACCTTCCTCAGAACCTGTTCGTAGCAGGATTCATGGGATCACCTCAGATGAACTTCCTGGATGCTACCGTATCTGTTAAGGGCGACGTTGCAAGCCTTGAGATCGCTGGCCACAGCATTCCTCTGCCTCCTGCAAAGTCCAAGAAGATCATTGCCGGCGGTTATGATGGAAAGGTTGTTACCTTTGGTATCCGTCCTGAGGATGTTTATGATTCACCTCAGTATATTGAGTCTTCACCTCAGAGCGTATTTACTTCTACTATCAACGTATACGAGCTGCTGGGTGCTGAAGTTCTTCTGTACTTCGATCTGGACGGTTTCCCGATGACTGCAAGAGTGGATCCCAGAACCACAGCAAGACCTGGCGATACCATCAAGTTCGCTATGGACGTTGAGAAGATTCATGTATTTGATAAAGAGACCGAGCAGATCATTACCAACTAGGAACTTCTTTATAATAAGTTACTTAAGGGGTTGTGCAGTTGCACAGCCCCTGATTTTTTCAGAATATAAAATGCTGAAGCCAGCAGAACGGAGGAAGTATGATTTCAAGTCAGATTATTCAGACGAGTATTGATGAGCTGAAAGCCATAACCAAGGTGGACCTAAATGTATATGATTTAAATGGAGGTATTGTTGCCTCCACAACGGATATGCAGGAGATCACCACCCATCTGGTGGTTGGCTTTGCCATGTCCCCGGCGGACAGTCAGGTGATAGGACCTCATCATTTGCTGAAGATATTGGATGAAGGAGAGCTTCTGTATGTTCTGGTAGCCAGAGGCCTGAGCGATGACGTGTATATGGTGGGCAAGATTGCCGCCTGTCAGATTCAGAATCTCGCCATTGCGTATAAGGAAAGGTTTGACCGCAATAACTTTTTCCAGAATCTATTGTTGGACAATCTTCTTCTGGTGGATATCTATAACAGGGCGAAAAAGCTGCATGTGGAAGTTACGGTTCCAAGGGTAGTCTACCTGATAGAGACTAAAATGGAAAAGGATGGGATCGTAACTGAACTTTTGAAAGGAATGTTTTCACCTCAGGGCGGCGATTATATCACGGCTGTGGATGAGAGCAATGTGATCCTGATCAAGGCTGTTGAACAGGATATCGCCCATGAAGAGCTGACTGCAATTGCGGAGACCATCGTCGCCATGATGAATACGGAGGCAATGCTGAACGTCAGGGTCGCTTTCGGCACAGTCGTTCCGGAGCTTAAGGATGTGTCCAAGTCCTATAAGGAAGCGAAGATGGCTTTGGATGTGGGAAAGATTTTCTATGCGGAGCGAAGCGTGGTGGCCTACAGCACCCTGGGGATCGGCCGTCTGATCTATCAGCTCCCCATCAATTTGTGTAAGATTTTTATTGAGGAAATTTTCGGGGACAATGTGCCTATGGATCTGGATGAGGAGACACTCACAACGATCAATAAGTTTTTTGACAACAGCCTGAATGTATCTGAGACCTCCAGGCAGCTGTTTGTCCATCGTAATACTCTGGTGTACCGGATTGAAAAGATTCAAAAGAGCACTGGGTTAGACCTGAGGAACTTCGATGACGCCCTGACCTTTAAGATCGCCCTGATGGTGGTCAATTATATGAAATATCTGGACAGCCTGGAATATTAAAGCCTGTGCCGGAATGATAAAACTCGAATTTAAATGACCGGACTTGAGTGACAAAGCCTGTACTGGAATGGTAAAATCCGGATCGAAACAGGATGTGCTGATCGGGAATCTGGAAGTTTTGTGTCAAAAAAAGATTTTGCAGGAATAAATGAGACAACCCTCTGAATACAATGTATGGAGAAGGTGCGTAAATGTTGGAGAAAATGTTGCGGCGCCTTTAACCATCACAGGTTTGGAGGGTTTTCTTATGTTTTATGAGAAAAAGATCGGTTATCTGGAATATCGGGAAAATGGGGAGAAGGTTCATAACGCCGGATTTGTAAAAATAGAGGTGAAAAATGACTGCTGTAATCTGCAGGTGCAGGTGAGCAGATTTCCTGTATTGGACAAGCTGACAAGAAAGATCCTTATTCAAAGCGGCAAAAAGGAAACATATCTTGGGGAGATCACCCTGCAGGAGGGCGGAGGAAGCTTCAGGATGCGCGGGGAAGATGCGGCAAACCTTGGACAAAGCGGGATCCGTTATGATGAACTGGCGAAAATTGTCATTGTGATCGGTACAGGACGGGAGCTTGTATGTAATTGGGGAAAGGAAACGTTGAAGGGAGAATCACCACAGGGAGAATCACCGCAGGAAGAATCGCCGCAGGAAGAGCTGCCGCAGGAAGAACCGCAAAGAGAATTGTCAGGTCGGACAGAGGGGTGGAAATTGCCCCAGGAAACAGGACGATTGGAGGCAGAACAGATGCAGGAAGGGGGGAGAAAGGAAGAAGAGAGAGTGCCGGGAAAGACAGAGAAGGAAAACAGGGACGGAGAGAAGGTGCCGGGAGAGACAGAAGAGAAGAACAGGAACGGAGAGAAGGTACCGGGAAAGACAGAAGAAAGGACTGACGGAAACCCTTCTGACAGAAAAGCCTGCAGATCCCCCAGGCGTTTACAGCTTTATGAGGATAAATGGAAGCAGCTGTCCAGTATTTATCCCCATATCACGCCCTTCTATGACGAACGCGAATATTTATCCATCACTCCTGCGGATTTTGTGGTATTGCACAGACAATACCATAAACTGGTTTCCAACAGTTTTCTCCTGCATGGATTTTATAATTATAATCACCTGATATTAGCGAGGGTGGAGCGGGCGGGAGCGATCCGGTATTATGTAGGCGTCCCGGGAAACTTTTATGAGAAAGAAAGACAGATTGCCATTATGTTCGGCTTTGAAAGTTTCGAATGCAGGAAGGAACCGGTTGGACAGGGAGATTTCGGATATTATTGTATCCGGGTGGATCTGTGACAGATTATAATCCCTCCCCGTCAAAGGGCGGGATAAAGCTTTCGCCGGCGGTTTCCCCCTCCTGGAGGAAGCCGTTTTCTATGCCGATTTCCAGGGCAAACTTAAGGACGCGCTGATATTCCTGGTCGCTGAGCTTCCGGTCCAGCTCAGGAAACTGCCCAGCAGGCATGAGAGGCGTATATTGGTTCATAATGCTTACAAGGATATGATTCCCATAGGTATTATGAAGATATCTGAGTATTTTTTTGGAATCCCCTGTCTGCCCGGGGAGGATCAGATGGCGCACAATGACGCCCCGCTTCATCATACCCGTATCCGGGTCGAAAACCGGGTCCCCTGCCTGGCGGTACATTTCCGCAATGGCTTCGGAGGCGCAGGAAAAATAATCCGGCGCCTGGGCATAGCGCTGGCTTAAGGCGGGAGAAAAATATTTCAGATCCGGAAGATAAATATCCACCAGACCCTCCAGGAGCCGGAGAGTTGATGCCCATTCATAGCTTCCGGTATTGTAGACCACCGGAATATCGAGTCCCTTTGTCCTGGCCCTGCGCAGCGCGGTACAGATCTGGGGGACAAAATGGGTCGGCGTTACCAGGTTGATATTGCAGGCTCCCCTGGCCTTTAGTTCCAGAAAAATTTCGGAAAGCCGTTCCGCGGAAATCTCACGGCCTGCCCGGCCCAACGCGATGTCATGGTTCTGGCAGAAGACGCATTTTAAACTGCAGCCGGAGAAAAAAACAGTACCGGATCCCGTCCTGCCGCTGATGCAGGGTTCTTCCCATAGATGCAGACCTGCCCTTGCGGCTTTGATTTCTCCAGTCTGTCCGCAGTAACCTGTCTGACCGGATAAGCGGTTCACGTGGCAGCGGCGGGGACAGAGACTGCAGTCGGTCAGTAAATCCTTCATGGTTGCCTCGTTCATTGTCGGAGTTCCTCTTGATTGTGGGTTATGAAAGCTTATGTGCAAATAATATGGTTTGAGCTTTTGACGCTGTAATCATAATATACATAAAAGCTGTATATACAAAGGCCATACATGCCGGACCCGGAACAACTCCATCCAGCGCCCTCACGGCACATGGGAGATTCTGCTTAGTGCTGCTTTGTTCCCAACCTGACACGGTTCACAGATTCCCATTGCGCGAGACCAGATTTCAACATTGTAACCGGGCTGCCCGACAATGTACGGCTTTATTATTGTACTTGTTTTGCAGGGGACTGTCAAGGGGGAGAATGATTTTCATATTGACAATGTTTTGTGGAAAATTTATACTGGAATCATAAGGGCAGGCCGTTTTGGCACTCGCATGATAAGATCATGCAGGGAAGGGCGAAATGGTTTGCATCTTTATAATATCAAGTAATGATTTCGGGAGGTTCAGCATGAACAAAAACGCATTCAGACAGCTTTCATACGGGGTTTATGTGGTTAGTACATGGGATAAGGGACGGGCTACGGGCTGCACTGCCAACAGCGCGATGCAGATCACCTCTGATCCTGCCACAATCGCCGTCAGCATCAATCATGACAACTATACGAATCAGTGCATTCAGGATACCGGCAAATTTGCCCTTTCGATTTTGGGGGAACATTCCGCCCCCGGGATCATCGGCACCTTTGGATTTAAGAGCGGAAGGGATCACAATAAGTTCGATGAGGTGGAGAGCCTGGTCAAGGGGTATCTTCCTGTGGTGGCGGATGCCTGCGCTTATATCGTCTGCGATGTGATCGATAAAATGGAGACTTCAACCCACACGGTTTTCCTGGGGCGGGTGACGGACGCGGATGTGCTGAAGAAGGATGATCCCATGACCTATGCCTATTATCATAATGTGATCAAGGGAAAGAGCCCGAAGAATGCCCCTACATATATTGCGGAGGAGCAGACTGCGGCAGCAGCCCCTTCTGAACCCTCAGAAGCAAAGTATGTCTGCAGCATTTGCGGCTATATCTATGACGGGGAAGTGCCCTTTGAGGAATTGCCGGAGGATTACGCCTGTCCTGTCTGCGGACAGCCGAAAAGCGTGTTTGAAAAGCAGTAGACATTTTGTTCGTCTATTATTCCTTTGAGCAGTCTGCAGAGATTGGCTGCTGCTCCTTTGACTGCTGGCGTTCAGCTTTGTTCCGAATGCGCAGATCCGAGAAAAATTCTTTGAGGATCCCGCTGCATTCCTCTTCCAATATGCCCCGGGTTACTGTGGCCTGATGATTGAACTGGGGCATTTCCAGGATATTCAGGACAGAGCCGCCGCAGCCTGCTTTAGGGTTCATGCAGCCCATGACGACTTCTGGGATCCTTGCCTGGATAATGGCTCCGGCGCACATCTGGCAGGGCTCCAGCGTTACGTAAAGGGTGCATCCCTCCAGCCGCCAGTCCCCTATGAATCTGCTGGCTTTTCGGATGGCGGTGATCTCCGCATGGGACAGGGTGTTTTTGTCCGTATTGCGGCGGTTATAGCCTCTGCCGATGATCTTCCCTTCATAGACGATCACGCAGCCGATTGGGACTTCTCCCAGGGCGAGGGCTTTTCGGGCCTGTTTTAAGGCTTCTTTCATATATTTTTCCTGTACGCTTGCGATGGCTGCCATGATTTTTCTCCTGTCAGGGTTCTATGACCCGGCTGCAATGAAACGTACCCGGGGTTTCGGCCTGAAAAACGAAAATAAATGTGTCTGTATGCAGAATTATAGGAGAAAAAAAGCTGTCAGTCAACTGCAAGTTTGTTTTTCCTGTTTTTCCTGCCGCTGCTTTTCACACCCTTGTTTTTCCATGAAAATATGCTATACTGAACATAGAAAAAATTTCTGCAGAGGATAGAAGGAGGTTACAGAATATGATCAAAGGTTTTAAAATGAAGCTGTATCCGGGTCAGGAAGCCGAATACGAGAAGAGGCACAACGAGCTCTGGCCGGAAATGCAGGACATGATCCATGAGCATGGAGGGAAAAATTATACTATTTTCCTGGATCAGGAGACCCTGACTCTCTTTGGATACATTGAGATCGAGGATGAAGAGCTGTGGGCCAAGGGAGCTGATACCGCCATTAACCGGAAATGGTGGGATTTCATGGCGGATATCATGGAGACCAATCCGGACAACAGCCCGGTGAGCATCGACTTAAAGACGGTATTTCATCTGGATTAACGGACTTTTCCGGGAAAGAAAAGGGCGGCAGACAGGATCTGTTTCAGGATCTGTCTGCCGCTGTTTTTGGTTGTGCGCCTGGCGCACGTTTAAAAAAATTTATGCTGCCTGGTCTCCGTTTTTTCCCTGGCTCTGTTTACTGTAGAAATAGCAGGTTCTTGTCTCTATGAGATGCCCTGCTCGCTGTAGTAATAGTAGGTTCCCGCTTCCACATGATGCTCTGTTCCGTCGATCACGATCACCGCTTCCACGGGAGTGGTGATCTCATAACGCCACAGCTCTTCTGCTTTTCTCCATTTTGAAAGTATTTTTCCATGCCTGGTATCCAGGGAAGCCTCCAGCCATTCCAGCCTTTTGTCCGGGATCGGGGCGATCCGGACTTTTGCGTAGCCGGGAGCTTCTTCTATCGGCGTAATTCCTGCGGCGACTCCATAGACCCAGTCTGCCACGGAACCGTAAGCGTAATGGTTAAAGGAATTCATGCCCGGACTCCAGAAGCCGCCGTCCGTCATGATGCCGTCCCAGTGCTCCCAGACGGTGGTGGCGCCTTTGGTCACAGGATAGAGCCAGGAAGGATATTCTTCTCTGAGCAGCAGGGAATAAGCGAGTTCCGCATATCCGAAGCGGCTCAGTACATGGAGCAGGTAAGGGGTGCCGACGAAGCCGGTTTTCAGGTGTACGCCGCATTCCCTGATCATGCCTGCCAGCTGGCGGACGGCCGCCTCAGGATCCTCTGCCAGACCAAAATGGGCTGCCAGCACGCATTCCGTCTGCGTTTCATAGACAGGATAAGCCTTGCGGAAGGCCTGAACAATTTCCTGATAAAGCGTTTCATAGGCGGAAATATCCCTACCCAGCACCTTTCCGGCTTTGATGACCAGGGCGGTGGAATGGGCGTAAAAAGCGGATGCGATGAAATCTTTTCTGCTGGCTCCGCTGCAGTTTTCGGTGGGTACATCCAGAGCGAGCCAGTCTCCATAATGATCCATGCCGGTCCAGAGGCCCGGCTGAGCAGTATGCAGGGTGATGTAATCCACCCATTTGTGCATGCTTTCAAACTGATCCTCCAGGATCCCGGGATTGCCGTATGCCAGATAGACCTCCCAGGGACAGATGGTGGCGGCGTCTCCCCAGGCCGCGCTGGCGTCCGGATTGTGAAGCAGGTCAGGAATCACATGTCCCACATAGCCGTCCTCTCCCTGGTCGGCGGCCAGATCCGCCAGCCATTTGGCAAAGAATTTTTCCGCATCGTAGTTCAGACAGGCGGTGCGGACGAATACCTGGGCGTCTCCGGTCCAGCCCAGACGCTCGTCCCTCTGGGGGCAGTCTGTAGGAACATCCAGGAAATTGCCCTTTTGTCCCCAGACACAATTGTCGAAAAAGCGGTTTAACAGTTCGTTGGAGCAGCGCAGGTAACCTGTGCGCGTCATCTGGGAATGAACCGCAACGGCAGTGAAGCATTCCGGACGGACGCTGGCCGCCCCGCCGGGAAATTGATTGACCCGGATGTAACGAAAGCCCCAGAAGGTGAGCCTGGGCTTGTAGACCTGGGCCCCTTCCCGGCAGATATAATGATACTGGGCTTTGGCTCCCCGGTAGTTCTCGGTATAAAAATTGCCTTCCTGATCCATTACTTCCGCGAAGGACAGATCCACCACATCTCCCCGGGAGGCGGTAACGGCGGTTTCCACATAGCCCGTAACCTCCTGACCGAAATCCACCACAGTTTCCCCTTTTGGGGTGGTAAAGATCCGGGCCGCCAGAATCCTTTCCTGTTCCCGGATCTCTTCTCCCTGCTGGGGGATCAGGGTGTGGAAAGGACCGTCAAAGACTTCCACGGAATCTTCCGGAGCAGCTGTGAAACTGCCGTCGTAAATTTCTCCGTCATAAATCTCGGAGAAGCGGACAGGACTCTCCCCGACCTTCCATTCTCCTGCGGGGCAGTCCCCGTTACTGTGTGCTGTGCCTGTGCAGTCCGCATCGGTATATGCTGCGTCAGCAGATTCGGCGCCTGCGGGTTCTGAGCCCGCGTTTTCAGTATCTATTTGTTCTGCGGCGGCGTTTTCAGCGTCTGTGCAGATCAATTGGGCGCTGCCGTCGGTAAACTGGATTTCCAGCTGTGCCAGAAGGGCGGGGGGATTCTTCCGAAGCTCGTCCTGCAGCCGGGAGCCCCAGCCCGGCATGGGGCTGCGGTACCAGCCCTTTCCAACCATGACCTGCAGAATATTCTGCCCGCTGCCGCCGCAGGCATCTTTGTCCTGCTGGAAACTCGCGTTATTCTGTGGGAACTTCACAGCATCCTGCTGGAAACCCACGGTATCCTGCGGGGAATCCGTTGCATCATGAAGGGAGTTCACGTTATCCTGCGGGAAATCTACAGTATCCTGCAGCAGGGAGGTTACATCATACTCCTGGTACTGCAGCCTCTTGTGATAAGACGTCCAGCCGGGCGCCAAAACAAAATCCCCGACCCTTTTGCCGTTTAATGTCGCTTCATAGACCCCCAGGGCGGTGATGAAAAGCCTGGCCTGTTTGATCGGTTTCTTCAATACAAAATTTACTGCGTATACGGGAGCAATATCCCCCATATCCTTTGAGGGCTTAATCCATTTCGCCTTCCAGATCATGTCAGAATCCTCCTGTCTTAAATTTTTGCGCAAAGAATAGTTCTTGACATTCATTATAGCAGAAGATAGAATGAATGAATAGGGTTTTGATGAATGAAAAGTAGAAATATTCCGGGGAAGTGAATATTTTACATAGAGAGCGTATGTTGGAAAACAGGAGGAACGGGCGAATGGCCGGACTGGATGAAGCGACTGCGAAAGAAGTATTTGACGCATATGGTTTTCAGGGGGAGGTGTTGGAGAAGATTCCGTTTGGAGCGGGACATATCAACGATACCTATCGGGTCAAGATCAAAGAGAACGACGGCAGGATCATGAAATATGTTGTACAGAATATCAATACCAACGCTTTTAAAAATCCGGATCAGCTGATGCACAATGTGATGAGCGTGACGGATTATCTGCGGAAAGAGATCGTAAAAAACGGAGGAGATCCGGAACGGGAAACTCTGCATATGCTGCGGACAAAGGATGGAAAAAGTTATGTCCGGGATCATAAGGGAGGAGTGTGGCGTTCCTATATTTTTGTGGATCATTCTATCTGCCTGATGAAGGCTGAGACTCCGGAACTTTTTTATGAATCTGCCAGAACCTTCGGAAAATTTCAGCGGATGCTGCGGGATTTTCCGGCGGATACCCTGTATGAGACTATCGAGAGGTTTCATGATACGGAGAACCGTCTGGAGATCTTTAAAAAGGCGCTTTCCGAAGATAAGATGGGAAGGGCGGCACAGTGCGGGGAACAGATCGCTTTTGTACAGGCCCGTGAAGCCGACTGCAGCGTGGCGATGAAGGCGCTGCGGGAAGGAAAGCTGCCTCTGCGGGTTACTCACAATGACACGAAGCTCAACAATGTGCTGATGGATGAGAATACGGGAGAGGGTATCTGCGTCATTGACCTGGATACGGTCATGCCGGGATTGTCCATCAATGATTTCGGTGATTCTATCCGCTTCGGGGCGAATCACTGCGAAGAGGATGAACATGATATGTCGAAGGTGCAGTTCGATCTGCCCCTGTATGAGATTTATACCAGGGGATTCCTGGAAGGCACTGGTGGAAGCCTGACGGAGACGGAACTGGAATATCTGCCCTGGGGCGCCAGACTGATGACTCTGGAATGCGGGATACGTTTCCTGACGGATTATCTGGAGGGGGATGTTTATTTTAAGATCAGCCGCCCCGACCAGAATCTGGATCGCTGCCGCACACAGTTCAAACTGGTAAAGGACATGGAAGAGAACTGGGACGCCATGAATGAGACCGTAAAAAGACTGAGCAGAGAAATTAAGTAAAAAAATTGTAATGGGTGCAATAAAACTCTCTTTTTCTGCATTTAATGTATGACAGGAGGAAAAGCTTGTTATGTTGTTCCTGACAACCTTATCTGATTCTTCTGGTGAGTCGGATAAGTTGGAAAACTGCATAGAAAGAATTGCAAAGGGTGAAAAGTCTGCTTTGGGACAGCTGTACGAACTGACAGGATCCGCAGTGTACGGCTTCGCATTATCCATTTTGAAAAACAGACATGACGCCGAGGATGTACAACAGGATGTTTATCTCCAGATCTGGAAAGGCGCTGACCGGTATACGGCGAAGGGAAGGCCCCGGGCCTGGATCTTTGAGATCACGAAGAATCTTGCCCTGATGCGCATGAGGGAGCAGAAGCGCACCGTGCCTGCAGAACCCGAAGACTGGCAGGAGATGTGGGCGGATGTGCCGGCTGTGGACCATGAGGACCGGATCATGCTGAAGGCTCTTCTTGGATCCCTCACGGATGAAGAACGCCAGATCGTGGTGCTCCATGCGGTATCCGGAATGAAGCACAGGGAAATCGCAGTTCTTTTGAAATTGAATCTTTCTACAGTTCTTTCCAAGTATAACAGAGCTTTAAAGAAGCTCCGGGAAGCAGCGAAAGGAGAAGCACAATGAGAGACACAATGACGAACCGGGAATGTGAAAACAGGATTCGCACTGCAATGACTCATGCGGCTCCCGACAGACTGGAGAGCATTCTTTCTTCCTGTACAGAACAATCTGACCCTGTAGTGGATGTCCTGCACAGCCAGGAAGAAAGGAGTACCAAGATGATGAAAAAGCAGAAGGAGAAGGTTTTTATCGCAGTGTTTGCAGCAGCGGCTGCGTTGATGTTATGTATCAGTGGTTTTTCTCTGTTTGGACAGAGAGGAGGACAGGTGGATTCCATTATTTTGCTGGATGTGAATCCCAGCATCTCCCTGTCGGTGGATGAGGGGGAAAAGGTGTTGGCGGCGGATGCCCTGAACGAGGATGCGAAGGAGATCCTGGGAAGCATGGATCTGAAGGGAACCTCCCTTGAGGTGGCTGTAAACGCGCTGATCGGTTCCATGCTGCAGAAGGGATATCTGGGAGATCTGCAGAACTCCATTCTGGTTTCCGTTGAAAATAAGGATGCCGCAAGGGGCGAAGAACTGAAGCAGAAGGTGTCCGCCCAGATCGCCGAAGCATTGCGGACGGATTCCATGGACGGGGCTGTTCTGAGCCAGACGGTAAATGCAGAAGATACGGAGCTGGAAGCTTTGGCACAGGAATACGGGATCTCTATCGGCAAGGCTTCCCTGATCCAGGAAGTGATCGGTCAGGACAGTTCGCTGACCTTCGATGCCCTGGCGCCCATGACCATTAACGAGATCGCTCTGATCGCCTCCAGCCGCAATGTGACCCAGGGACAGGGAACCATCACCCAGAGCGGCTCTGCCAGCGCCCAGGCCTATATCGGCGTGGAGGAAGCCCTGGCGAAGGCCTGCGCCCATGCGGGAGTATCGGTAAATGATATCTATGACAGGGAAGTGGAATTTGACAGCGAAAGAGGCGTCATGACCTATGAAGTGGACTTCAAGGCCGGAACCGTGGAATATGAGTATGATATTGACGCTGTGACCGGGGAAGTGATCCGCTTTACCAAAGAGGATGAGGGGACAGCCGGCGGTCATCATGACGACCATCATGGAGATCCGGGTACTGCAGGAAACAGCGGCAGCGGCAATACCGGTTCAGCAGGCGGCAGCGGCAATGCTGGTTCCTACATCGGTGAGGATGCGGCCTTTGCCGCAGCCCTGGCTCATGCGGGAATCGCGGACGCCCAGGCGGTCAGCGGAAAGAAGGTGGAGCTGGATTCCGAAGACGGCGTGATGGTTTATGACGTGGATTTCATGGCCGGGACCATGGAATATGATTATGAAATTGACGCAGCCACCGGCGCTGTGATCTGGTATGATGTGGAAAATGAAGGCGTTACGGTAAACAGTTCTGCAGGAGGCGGCAATACCGGTTCGGCAGGCGGCAGCGGCAATACTGGTTCTTACATCGGTGAGGATGCGGCCTTTGCCGCAGCCCTGGCTCATGCGGGAATCGCAGATGCTCAGACAGTTACCAGGGAAAAGGTGGAGCTGGATTCCGAAGACGGCGTGATGATCTATGATGTGGATTTCATGGTTGGAACTGTGGAATATGATTATGAGATCGAAGCGGCCACGGGAACTGTCCTCTGGTATGAGGTGGAGGATGAAGGCGCTTCCGGAAAGAGAACGGGAGGAAATAATGCCGGCAGCGGTTCTGGAAGCAGCAATACCGGCTCTGCAGGAAGCGGGAACTCCGGAAACGCAGGAAGCGGCAGCTCTGCAGCGGCTTATATCGGTGAAGACGCGGCTCTGTCCGCAGCCCTGACTCACGCCGGGATCACAGATACTTCCTCTGTCAGGGAAGTCAAGAAGAAGCTTGACCGGGAAGACGGCAGGGAGATCTATGAGGTGGAATTCAAGGCAGGCGGCCGGGAATATGAGTATGAAATAGATGCTTATACCGGGCAGATCCTGAAAGCGGACATTGAAGCGGATGATTGACTGACGGCAGATGAAAATTAAATTATCTTTTAGGGGTAAAACAAATGGCGCTGAAAATCCGGAAAAGGTTTTCGGCGCCTTTTTCTATGCGTATACCCGGCGCACGTTTCCAACTGAAAAAACCATGCAAAAACTCCCTGTCTGAGGACAGGGAGCCTGATCGCGGAGATGAAGGGATTTGAACCCTTGCGCCGGATAGCCGGCCTACCGCATTTCGAGTGCGGACCCTTCAGCCACTTGGGTACATCTCCAGTCTGTTTTAGATATCTCCTATGCTATTTTATAGTAAGTTGGATTTTTTGGCAAGTGATATTTTCATTTTCCTTTGGTGTTTTCAACAGTTTTTTTGAAAATATTTCGGCACAATTCTTTTTTAAAAAAGTTGAGATATTTTCCCAAAAGGGTTATAATATATTTAATGGCCAAGCCAATCAGGCCCGACAAAAATGTATTGGTGAAATTTGAAGCTGACGGAGAGCAGCAGAATGGAGGAAACACATGAAGAGAATTGGTATGTTGACAAGCGGTGGGGATTGTCAGGCGCTGAACGCTGCGATGAGAGGCGTTGCGAAGAGCCTTTTCAACAGCGGGGAGAAGGTTGAGATCTACGGTTTTGAGAACGGCTATCAGGGACTGATCTACAGCAAGTTCCGTATGCTGACCGGCCGTGACTTCTCCGGTATCCTGACCAAGGGCGGCACCATGCTGGGTACGTCCAGAACCCCTTTTAAGACCATCCGTGAGCCGGACGCAGAAGGCCTGGATAAGGTGCAGGCCATGAAGCAGACCTATTATAAGCTGCAGCTGGACTGCCTGGTGATCCTGGGAGGCAATGGAACCCATAAGACCGCAAATCTTCTTCATGAGGAGGGGCTGAACGTTGTGACTCTTCCTAAGACCATTGATAACGATATCTGGGGAACGGACATGACCTTCGGCTTCCAGAGCGCGGTTGACATCGCCACCACAGCCATCGACCAGATCCATACCACAGCAGCTTCCCACAGCCGTGTGTTCATTGTGGAAGTAATGGGACATAAGGCCGGCTGGCTTACCCTGAACGCAGGCATGGCAGGCGGCGCCGACATCATCCTGATCCCGGAGATCCCTTATGACATCGATCATGTGGTGCAGAAGATCGAAGAGAGAGATCAGGGCGGCAGCAGCTTCACCATTATCGCTGTAGCCGAGGGCGCTATTTCCAAAGAGGATGCAGAGCTCTCCAAGAAGGAATATAAGAAGAAGCTGGCAAAGCGTCCTTATCCTTCCGTATCCTATGAGATCGCGGCGGAGATCCAGAAGAGAAGCGGACGTGAAGTGCGTGTTACTATTCCGGGACATGTTCAGAGAGGCGGAGCGCCCTGTCCTTATGACAGAGTATTCGCAAGCCGTCTGGGCGCTGAGGCCGGAAGGATGATCCTGGAAGGCAAGTATGGTTATATGGTTGGCTACAAGAACCGTGAGATGGTGCGGGTTCCTTTGAAGGAAGTGGCCGGCAAGCTGAAGATGGTATCTCCTGACGCCGCTATTGTGAAGCAGGCCGAGATGCTGGGAATCTCCTTCGGAGAATAAAAGTAAATGTTTTGCCGGGGGCTCCCGTAGGATCCGGTAAAACGGAAGAAAGTTATAGTAGAAAGGATCTGACAACGGATGTCTTATACCGCCCTGTACCGTAAGTTTCGCCCCGATTCCTTTGCTGATGTAAAGGGACAGGATCACATTGTAACCACATTGAGGAACCAGATCCGGGCGAACCGTATCGGCCATGCCTATCTTTTCACGGGCACCCGGGGCACCGGCAAGACAACGGTTGCCAAGATTTTTGCAAAAACAGTAAACTGTGAGAATCCCACAGAAAACGGTCCCTGCGGCGCCTGCCGCAGCTGCAGGGCGATCGCCGCAGGGGCCAGCATGAATGTGATCGAGATCGACGCCGCTTCCAACAACGGCGTCGACAACATCCGTGAAATTGTGGAAGAGGTGGCTTATTCTCCTGCGGAAGGCCGGTATAAAGTCTATATCATAGACGAGGTGCATATGCTTTCCGGAGGAGCTTTTAATGCCCTTTTGAAGACCCTGGAGGAACCGCCTTCCTATGTGATCTTTATCCTTGCCACCACGGAGGTGCATAAGATCCCCATCACGATCCTTTCCAGGTGCCAGAGATATGATTTTAAGAGGATTTCCATCGATACCATCACGGACCGCATGAAGGAACTGACCGCTGTAGAAGGGGTTGCCGTGGAGGACCGGGCTCTTCGTTTTATCGCCAGGACGGCGGACGGCTCCATGCGCGACGCCTTAAGTCTTTTGGATCAGTGCATCGCCTTTCATCTTGGAGATGAGCTCACTTATGATAAGGTGCTTGAAGTGCTGGGAGCCGTGGACGCAGAGGTTTTCAGCCGCCTGTTCCGCTTCGTGCTGGCCCGGGATGTAAAGGGCTGCATGAATCTTTTGGAAGAGATCACCATGCAGGGCAGGGAGCTTACGCAGTTTGTGACGGATTTTACCTGGTATCTGCGGAATCTGATGCTGGTTCAGGTGTCGGAGGATCTGGAGGATGTGATCGACATGTCCGCGGAGAATCTGGAACGTCTGAAGGAAGAAGCGTCGGAAGTGACGGCAGACCGGATCATCCGGTATATCCGTATCTTTTCGGAGCTCTCCGGACAGATCCGGTATGCTTCCCAGAAGAGGATCCTGGTGGAGATCGCCCTGATCAAGCTTTGTAAGCCGGCAATGGAGACTTCTCAGGACGCCCTGTTAGACCGGATCAGGGAACTGGAAGAAAAGGTGGAAAGAGGGATCTTCTCAGCAGGGGACGCACAGGGCGCGCAGGCTATGCCTGCAGGGTTCGGTGAAGGGGGTTTTCCTGAGGGAAGTCCGGGCGGAACCGGTTTCTCCGGAGGGAATGGCCGGACCGGAGGCGTAACCGGTCTTTCGGCGTCCATGAAGAGGGAACTGGCAAAGGCTGTTCCTGAGGATATCAGGGAAATTGTGGCAAAGTGGCCCTCTATTGTGGGCAAAGCAGAGAATCCCATGAAGACCCATTTAAAGTCCGTCCGGCTGAGCCTTGGGGGGGACAATAAGCTGATCATGGTGTTGGAGGACGGGCTGTCCAGCGATTATTTTAAACAGGAAGGACATAAGGAGCAGCTGGAGCGTCTGCTTTCCGAGTTCGCGGACAGGGAAGTGGAGGTAAATTTTCAGGTTGCGGAGAACAGGCAGGAGATAGAACAAAATTATGTGGATCTGTCACAGGTGATCCATATGGAGATAGAGGAAGAAGAGTAACAGACGACAGGATCAGGAGGCAAAGGAAATGGCAAAACGCGGAGGCTTTCCGGGCGGAGCGATGCCCGGGAACATGAATAATCTGATGAAGCAGGCGCAGCGCATGCAGCGGCAGATGGAAGAAGGCCAGAAAGAACTGGAGACCAAGGAATTCACCGCCGCATCGGGCGGAGGAGCGGTGGAGGTGACCGTTTCCGGGAAAAAGGAGATCGTAGGGGTGAAGCTGTCCGAAGAGGTGGTGGATCCTGAGGATATCGAAATGCTGCAGGATCTGATCGTGGCGGCGGCAAATGAAGCGCTGCGCAAGGCAGAGGAGGCGGGCGAAGCGCTGATGAGCAGGATGAGCGGCGGACTGGGAGGAGGATTTCCCTTCTGATGGATCTATATAGCGGACATATCAATAAGCTGATCGAAGAGCTGGCTGCGCTGCCCGGAATTGGCAGCAAGTCGGCTCAGCGGCTTGCGTTTCATCTGATCAATATGCCGCAGGACAAGGTGAACCGTCTGGCAAATGCAATGCTGGAGGCAAAGGCCAATGTGCGGTACTGCCGGGAATGCTACACCCTGACGGACAGCGAGGTCTGTCCGGTCTGCGCCAATGCAAACCGGGATCACAGGACGATCATGGTGGTGGAAAATACCAGGGATCTGGCTGCTTATGAAAAAACGGGGAAGTATGAGGGTGTGTATCATGTGCTTCACGGTGCCATTTCCCCCATGCTGGGGATCGGACCCGGGGATATAAAGCTGAAGGAGCTGATCGAGCGCCTGAGGGGGGATGTGGAGGAAGTGATCATCGCCACCAATTCCAGCCTGGAGGGCGAAACTACCGCTATGTACATCAGTAAGCTGATCAAGCCTGTGGGAGTGAAGGTTACCAGAATAGCCAGCGGTGTTCCGGTGGGCGGCGATCTGGAGTATATTGATGAGGTGACACTGCTGCGCGCCCTGGAGGGGCGGACGCCGATGTAGAACGGAAGCCAATACAGAACAGGCGCCGATGCAGAATGGACGCCGATGCAGGGCGGCGGTGCAGAACAGGCGCCGATGCAGAGCGGCGGTCAGGATTGTTATTGAAAAACGGGAATGGAGGATGAAATGAGCGTACAGATTACAGATTTCGGGAAAACAAAGGAAGGACAGAAGGTGTCCCTTTATACGATTTCCAACGGGAATGGCATGAAGGTCTCCGTAACGGATTACGGCGCAAACCTGGTGAGCCTCATTGTGCCGGACAAAAAAGGCGGACTGCGGGACGTGGTCCTGGGGTATGGCAGCGTAGAGGGTTATTTTGAAAGCCCCAGCTTTTTTGGGGCCGTCGTCGGACCCAGCGCCAACCGCATTGCGGACGCAAAGGTGACGATTGAAGGAAAGGTCTGCCAGCTGGATGTGAACGACGGACCGAATAATCTCCACAGCCATAAGGACCTGGGCTTTCATAAGAGAATGTGGCGGGCGGAGAGTTCCGAACAAAGCGTTACCTTCACAATAGAGGATGAGGATGGTTCCCTGGGATTCCCGGGAAATAAAAAGCTTTCCGTGACCTATACGCTGGATGAGGAGAACGCCCTGACTCTCCATTATCATGGCAGCAGCGACCGGAAGACGGTGCTCAATCCTACCAATCACAGCTATTTTAACTTAAAGGGACATGACCAGGGAAATATAGAGGATCATGTACTTATGCTCTGTGCTTCCCGTTATACTCCGGTGGCGGAAGGCTCGATCCCTACCGGCGAGATCGCGCCTGTTGCCGGGACAGTGATGGACTTCACGGCGCCGAAGAGGATCGGGGATCAGATTGACGATCCCTGCGAGCAGCTTCTTTTGACGGGAGGTTACGACCATAACTTTGCGATAGACGGGTGGGATGGCACACTGCGTCCCTTTGGGACGGTAAAGAGCCCGGACGGTCTGCTGGAAATGAAGGGTTATACCACGCTTCCGGGGGTTCAGTTCTATGCCGGGAATCTTATCACTCCCGAGCCGGGCAAAGGAGGCGCGTTTTATGAGAAGAGAAGCGGATTCTGTCTGGAAACCCAGTATTTTCCCAACAGCGCCAATGAAAAGAATTTCGAGTCCTGCATTTTCGGAGGGGACAGAGAATATGATTCTGTGACGGTTTACCGGTTCTGCTGAAAATAATGTCGAAAGGTTCTTTGAATCAGGCGACAAGGAACGCTAAAATACCTTCCGCACCAGTGCTATGATGAAAGCAAAAGGTGTGGGAGGTATTTTGAAATGGAACTGCCAAAAAATGTTACACAGATCGGAGAAGCTGACCGCCGGTGCAAAATTTATGTGGAGGATTATGTGATATCCTATATCAGACAGATGAATCATCGGGCGGTAAATAAAAATGTGGGACTGGCCCTCTATGGGATACAGAAAGAAGAAGGGGAAGTGAAGTACCAGTTTTTTTATGGGGCATGTATTTTGGACACGCTGTCCCGTGAGGTAAGGCATCTTTCCCAGGCGCAAATGCAGGAAATAGAAAAGCTTCGGAAAAAATTTTTCCCGGATCATCAGTTTTTGGGCTATTGCCTGCTGAATGGGGAAATGGTGGAAGGCTTTTATATCTGCGAACAGGGGATATGCAGATACATAGCGGGTTACGCCTGTTTTTATGAGAAAAATGATGCCATGCTGGCTTATATGCTGGATTCCCGCGAAGAAGAAGCGGAGCCGGAGAAGGTGGATCAGGAAAAATATGAGCGGGTGAGAGCGCGCCAGCAGTCAAGACGCCAGGAATATCAGAGCCAGATGAAGCAGACGGACCGCAGCAGAGAATCCCGAAAAGAAGCTGGGGATGAGGAGCGGGCAGGAACGGTTAAGGCTTTCGGAGGGGAGCGAAAGAATCCCAGAAGGGCAAAGCAGAATCCGACGCAGGTTTCTTCTGGAACAATGCACATGATGAGGCTTTCAGTGGCGGGAATGTTTTTGCTCCTTTGCGTCGTGGGGATTGCGGCTCTGTATGACAATGGAGGGATAGATGGGATTCAGGCGGCGGCGGACAGAATGTGGGAACAGCTTTCCAGAAGACAGCTTCCGGATTCGGAGGATGCGCTGTCTGCAATGAATTCGGGCGGACAAAACGGGGTGTTATATACGGAGGATCATTTGACGGATGCTCTGCAAAAAGAAAATGCAGACCATAATTCTTCCCAGAGCAGTCAGGGTACTGGACAGCAGAATCCGGAAAATCTGCCGGAAGAGGCGGAGGATGACAGGCAGTCAGGAAATGGACAGGCTGATGGAGAAGGGCAGCCGGATGACGGCCGGCTGTCAGGCGAGGATCCTCTGGAGAATGGAGAACAACAGACGGATGAGCCCGGTACGGCTGGCTCAGAGTCCCAGAACAGCGGTGAAAAGCAGCCTGATCAGCAGGAAACCGGAGTACAATCCGGACAGCAGGAATCCGATGGAGCGCAGGAACCGGATCAGGCGCCTCAGGAATCGGAAGAATCCCAGACGCCTGAGAATTCCGAGGAGGTGATCCCGACTGGTTCACCCATTACCTATATCATTCAAAAGGGCGATACCCTGACGGGAATCAGCGTCAGCCATTACGGCACAGACAAACGGGTAAAAGAAATCTGCCAGCTCAACAATATTTCAAATCCGGACGATATTTATTTCGGACAGAAAATTTTACTTCCATAATGAGGAAAGGAATGATATAATACCATTGAACATTGAAGCCAACGAGGTCGTTACCGCATGTCAAGGATAAGAGACTATTTAAGGGAAAGAGAAAAGCAGAAGGGTGCCAGAGAAAGGTTTGAGACTCTCATTTTCAGACACAGAATGAGTGCGCTTTTTGGAATTTTAAGCATTGTCCTTATTCTGGCGGCAGCGGTGATCGTACTATATATTCAGTGGCGAAATCATGTTTTTACATATTATGAGACGATTTCTGTGGTGGAGAGGGAATCCATAGGGGGGACACAGGACATACGGCTGGGAAACGCGATCCTGACCTACAGCCGGGACGGCGCGCACTGTACGGATATGCGGGGCAATGTCCTGTGGAACCAGACCTTTGAAATACAGGATATTTTGATAGACGTGTGCGAGAATGTGGCTATTCTCGCGGCATACAACGGAAGAGATGTATATGTGGTCAGTGATTCCGCAATCCTGGGAAGCTTTACCACGAATATGCCGATCAGAAGGGTCGCTACGTCTTCGGGAGGCTATGTCGCCATAGTTCTTGCGGATACCAGCGTAACCCATTATAATATTTATACCTATGAAGGCAATATGGTATACGAAGGAAGCGCTACCATGACCGGCAGCGGCGAACCCATGGTTCTGAGCATGTCTCCTGATGGAAAGCTGTGGCAGATATCATTTATTTATCTGGACGCTGGAGTATTGAAAACTAATATTGCCTTTTACAATCTGGGAGATGTGGGCGCAAATAAAACGGATTTTCGGGTAGGCAATTATACTTATTCGGATACCCTGATGCCCTGCGTGGAGTTTATGAACAATCAGATCAGTTTTGCGGTGGGAGACGGGAGACTGGTCATGTATAAAGGCGCCCAGATCCCTGTGGAGATGGTTCAGTTCCATTATTCAGAGAAGGTCCGGTCTGTTTTTTACAATGAAAATTATATTGGTCTTGTTTTCTTTTCCGATTCCGAAAATGCTTTATATAAAATGAATGTATATAATACAGAGGGAGAACAGGTAGGGACTTATTATTTTAATATAGAATATACGGATCTTTTCTTTAAGGATAATTATTTTGTGGTATATAATGATAAAGAATGTGTTGTTATGACTCTGGATGCGGTAGAAAAATTTAATGGCACGTTTGATAAAAGCGTGAAGAGGATGCTTCCGCTGAACGGCGCCCAAAGATATCTGATCGTGACCGGCCAGTCAATGGAAACCATTCAGCTGAAATAGCATGGGTTTATATAACCGGAAAGAAATATTCTGATCCGGATGAGTGATACAAAGGAGATTTGTTATGAATGTATTAGTGATCGTAGTGCTGCTGGTACTGTTGTGGAAAGTGTCGGAAGGATATCGCAGGGGAATGGTAAAGGAGATCATTTCTTTTATCTCTCTGATCGTGCTGTGTGTGGTCGCCGTATTGGTCGGCAGCGGTCTTAAGAGCTATTCAGAGCATGAATATCTGGGGATGGTGGTAGCTTTTTTTCTGCTGTGTATCATAGGGATCGTACATCATTTGCTGGGGCTTGTGTTTTTCTCGGCAAAGCTGATCTCCAAGCTGCCGGTGATCCACTGGGCTGACAAGCTGCTGGGGGTCGTTGTGGGAGTCCTGGAGACACTGCTGCTCCTGTGGACCGTATATACCTTTTTGATGACCTTTGGAATGGGAACGGTGGGACAGCTGATCTTGACTTATACGGAGGAAAATCCGGTTCTGCTGTGGCTGTATCGCTATAATTATCTTGCTCAATGGATCGCCGCTATCAGGGATAACATTTCTTTCATTCCCCTGTAAAAACCATGCAGCTGAACTGTTACGGAAAAAGATTTAAAGTTTTGAAAGAAGATTTAAAGTTTTGAAAAGTCTTGACAAAGAGGCAGAAGTTATGTTATGATAAAGCTCCGCCGCCCACCCTGAGGGTTTCCGGCCA